>JACRBO010000264.1 GCA_016219235.1 Chloroflexota bacterium | reverse complement strand
TTCACCGGGATGACCGTGGCGCCCTCGACAAATGACGTGCTGCCGCGATAGAAGCGCAGTTTGCCGTTGTACACGCCGAACCAGAAGCCGACATTGTATTGTTTGGCCAGGACGGCGTGAAAGCCGGTCACATTGGTCGGATAAATCCACGCCTCCAATGTAAGGTCGCTGCTGCCGATGGCGGGCAATGAAGCGTGCGGCACGTTGACGTAGTTGCTGCCGTTGAGGTACAGCGATGGGCCGCTGGCGGTGGGGGCCTTCAACGTAGACGTCACTGCGAGCGTCCCGAGCGGAGCAGCCTCTTGCTGCGGAGTCGAGGGATGCGAAGCAATCTCACTTGCCGGCGGAGATTGCGTCGTCGCATCCTTCGACTGTGCTTCGCTCCGCTCAGGATATGCGTCTCGCAATGACGAGGCAGCATTGGTTGGCAGCGCCTCCCCCAACAACGCTGCCAACAGCGCAACGATGATCAACATAGACAATCCACGATGAATGTGTAACATGATAGTTTCCTCCCTAGACGACAAGGTCCATTTCATTGCTGTCACTACTTGATTATCAGCGGCAGATACACCCGTGGTGCGAGATCGGAATCGTCGGGCTGCCGTTCCACCGCGCCGATGTCGTAGCCGCCGCCCTGGGGTCGAGGTTTGCCGCGTTGATCGGTCGCGGTGGCATCGCTGCCTGACACGCCATCAATGGCCGGGCTGCCTGCTTTCAGCATGTGGACTTGAGTCGAACCGCCGTAATTGCCCAGCGCCGTGAGGAGCGGATCGACATTATTCTGGCTGCCGGGGCCGCCCAGCGCGCAGGTGCTGTCGCTGGACAGGCTGTACTTGTCCGTATTGTTGGTGGTGAGCGCCGCGCCGCCGCAATTGCCGCCGGTCAAGCTGTAGGCGACAAGGCTGTTTTTCAGCGTCACGGTAGCACTACTAGAGTTATAGATACCGCCGCCGAGATTGGATGCCGAGTTGCCGCTGAGGGTGACATTGTACAGCGCCACCCTGCCGAAACTGTTGTTGATGCCACCGCCATAGTAGGCGGTGTTGCGGCTGACGGTAACGTTAATCAGCGTCGCTGTGCCGCTATTCAACAAGCCGCCACCGCTAGTGGCAGCCGAATTGCCGCTGAAGGTGACGTTGACTAGCGTCGCCGTGCCCAGGCTGTCGTTGAACAGACCGCCGCCAAGGTAACTGGACTCGTTGCCGTTGAAGGTGACGTCGTTCAGTGTCGCCGCGCCCGAGACGATGTACAGCCCGCCACCATAATCACCTGCTGAGTTGCCGCTGAAGGTAACGCTCGTCAGCGTCGCCGACGGACCATCGTTATATAGTCCACCCCCCTTACTAGCCGAGTTCCTGCTGAAGGTGACGCCTTTTTGCATTACCACACCGCTATTAAACAGCCCGCCACCGTTGCGCGCAGCAGTATTGCCGTTAAAGGCGCCGCCTGTCAGCGTCGCCGTGCCCTCGTTGTACAGACCGCCGCCGTCGCTGGTGCCCGAGTTGCCGCTAAGGGTGACGTTGGTCAGCATTGCCGTGTGGCTGTTGTACAGCCCGCCGCCGCCGGGGGCCGAATTGCCACTGAAGGTAACGCTCGTCAACGTCGCTGTGCCAGCATTCAGCAAACCCCCTCCGCTGTTGTTGGCTGAGTTGTCGTGTAGGGTGCCGCCGCTGAGTGTGAGAGATGAATTGGCGAAGGCGTAGATGCCGCCGCCCTGGCGAGCGGTGTTGCTGAAAATGTCGCTGTCTTGAATCGTCGCCGCTGCACCATCCCAAATCAGCATCGCGCCGCCCCAGCCGTTGGTCGTGTCGCTGGCCTGGTTATAGCGCAAGGTGCTGCTGATGATCGTCGTGCGTGCACCGGCAAAGCGGGGATACAACGCACCACCGTTGAGGGCCTGATTATTCTCCAGCAAACTGTTGGTGATGGTGAGCGGCCCGGTGCTGACGATGGCTCCGCCGCTTTGGCCAGCAATGCTGTCACGAATGGCGCTGTTCTCGAGGATGACCGAGCCAGGTGTGTCAGCGCCCGACGAGCCATTGTGGATCGCCCCGCCGTTGCCGCTGCTAAAACCGTTGGTCAGCACGATGTTGCGCAGGGTCAGCACCGCGCCGTTGCTGACAAGGAACAAGCGGTCGCCGTCCTGCCCGTCGAGGGTGATCGTGCCGCCGCCGTCAAGAGTCGTGTCCAGCGTAATGGCTTTGGCGCTGCTGGACAGGATCGTGTGCGGTGCTGCGCCGCAGTTGAAGGTGATGGTTCCGCCGCCGGCCAGCGCGGCGTCCAGGGCCGCCTCAGTGCAGCTGGCTGGCGTGCCGGTGCCTACCAGACCGCTGGCGAGGACGGGCGTCGCGCCAGACGCGAACCACAACGACGTCAACAACGCAACGCTGATCACAACCGATAGACCACGGTGAATACGCAGCATGGTAGTATCCTCCCTGAAGCAAACCTATGCCTCAATCGTATCCTATCCCCGCGCCAAATGTTTGCATTTTTTTACAACTTCCAGTTAGAATCATGTCATGAACACGTCGCACGAGTTGGCCGAATCCTATACGACCTTTGGGCCATTCTTGCACTATCTGCGCAAGCGGGCACAACTGACGCAGCGCGACCTGGGCAGCGCTGTGGGTTACAGCGTGCCGCAGATTTCGCTGCTGGAGAATGAACAACGCCTGCCCGATTTGACAACACTGGCGGCGTTATTCATCCCCGCGTTGAATCTGCAAGATGAACCGCGACTGACGACGCGGCTGTTGGAACTTGCCGCCGCGTCACGCGGCGAATCGGCTGTGCAGACGCGCATCACCCGTCGCGCCGTCATCGCCGAAGAAATCATCGAATCAACCGCGCCGCTTCAGCCTCTAACCTCCAACCTCCCCGCTCCCTTGCTGCCCCTCATCGGCCGCACCAGCGACCGCGATCAGTTGCAGGCGTGGCTGCTCGATCCCGGCGTGCGGTTGATCACGTTGCTCGGCCCGCCGGGCGTAGGCAAGACGCGGCTGGCGCTGCAAGCGGCGCGCGATGGACAACCGCACTTTGCCGATGGCGCATACTGGATCGATCTTTCGGCGCTTGCCGATCACCAACTCGTCGCGGCGGCCCTGCGCGTCTCGATCGGTTTACCGGCCCCGATCGATCCCGCCGCCGATGAAGTGCAGGTGCTGCGCGACGGCTTGCGCGATCGCCAGGCGCTGCTGGTGATCGACAACTTCGAGCAAGTCATCGACGCCGCGCCCATTATTGCCGAAGTCCTCTCGGCCGCGCCGCAGGTGAAAGCGATCGTGACCAGTCGCAGCGCGTTGGACGTCTACGGCGAGCAGACGTTCAGCGTCGCGCCGCTGCCGTTGCCGCTGCCCGATCGTCTGCCGCCCGTGAAAGACCTGCAGCGTTTTCCCGCGATCGCGTTGTTCATTGAACGGGCGCGCGCCGTGCTACCGACCTTTTCACTAACGTCGGCCAATGCCGCCGCCGTCGCCGCGATCTGTGCGCGCCTCGACGGGCTGCCATTGGCGATCGAGTTGGCTGCCGCGCAAAGTCAGGTCTTCACCCCGCAGGATCTGTTACAGCGGTTGATCGATCATCAACCGTTGACCATGCGCGGCGTGCGGCATCGCGCGGCGCGACAACGCACGCTGACTGAAGCAATCGCGTGGAGTTATCGCCAACTCGACCCGATCGAACAGCGGCTGTTCCGCGCGTTGAGCGTCTTTGCGCGCACCTTCACCTCGGAGGCGGTGCAAGCCCTCAAGGTCGTCGACGATCCCATCGGTACGTTGAGCGCGCTGCTGGCGAAGAGCCTGGTGCAAGTGCAGCCGGAACCCGACGGTGACCTGCGTTTCAGGCTGCTGGAAACGATTCGAGAGTTCGCGGCCGAACGACTGACACAGAGCGATGCTGAGGCTGTGGCGCGACAACAGCATGCCAGTTACTTCACACTGCTGGCGGAGCGCATCGAGCCGGAACTCACGGGGATCGATCAGGCGCAGTGGCTCAATCGGTTGGAACACGACCGCGACAACTTTCGTGGGGCATTGACCTGGGCGCTTCAGGACGATCGTGATCCAGATCGAGTTGAAATCGCCCTGCGGCTATGTGTGGCATTGTGGAAATACTGGCGCTATCGCTGTTACTTAAACGAAGGCTACACGTGGACGACGCGCGCGCTGCAAGTAGCGCGGCGTGATCCCAAAGCGCACCTGGCCTTGCGTGCACAGGCCGAATGGGGCGCGGGGACGTTGGCCGCCGTGCGGCGCGATGAGGCGTTGGCGACGGCGCATTTGGAGCGAAGTCTGCGTCTGTGGGAAAGGGCGGAAGATGCCCGCGGCATCGCGGGCGCACTGACGGCGCTGGGCGCGCGGGCCATGTATCGCAGCGATTACGATCGCGCCACGCAGTATCAGCGCGAGGCGTTGAAGCTCTACGAAAGTGAAGGCGAGCTGCAAGGTCTGGCTTATGCCCACAATGCGCTGGGCGAATCGCTGCGGGCGGCCGGCGACACTGCGGCCAGCCGCGAACACTATCAGGCCAGTTTGCAGCTGGCGCAGCAGACGGGTCATCAACGCAGTATTGCCGTGGCGCTGTCCAATCTGGCGCAAGTTGAAATCGCTGCGGGCGAGTTGGACGCTGCACATCTGCACCTGTTGACAGGCTTAGCGTTGTTCCGCGAGATCGGCGATGCGGTGAATGTGGCCTCGTGCGTGATGAGCCTGGCGTGTTACCAGGCGGCGCTTAATGCAGTGACCGCCGCGGAACGAGCGGCGCAGTTGTTCGGCCTGGCCGATCGATTAATGAGCGAATCCGGCGGGACGCTGGAAGCGGCGGATCGAAGTGAGGCGGAAAAGTTCGCCTCAATCGTCCGTGTCCTGTTGGGTGAGGAGCGCTATGCCGCCGAGTGGGAGATCGGGCGCGCGCAATCGACCGGGGATCTAAACTCTGTCTGGGAAATGAGCACAGGACCTCAACGCATGCCCCTTAACCCGCCAACGACCGCGGATCGAACTCCGACGAGGCTTGAATAAGCGTCTGTAGATCATCCCACGGCGCTTGATCGAAGGACTCAATCTTCACGTACCGTTTGTATTGTGATTTGCCTCGCAGCAGACCCTTGGGATCAGGCAGGAACGCTCCATGGATGAAGGCCACATGGATGTGATCGGCTTGCAGGTTGATCTGGCAGATGCCCGCGCTGACTGGCCCGCCGCGTTCGGCGTGGTAGTAGGTTAAGCCCTTGCGATGAAGCGTCTCGGTCGCCGTGGGCGCGATGGCGGCGATGATGCCGCGCAACTCAAACACGATGTCGCGCAGGTCGGGCGCGAGGTGAGCCAGATAACGTTCAATGTCGCGGGTGGGCTGCATGGCATGACACTTGTAGATTTGGGAACTGTCCGTACATCATGTGTCGGGCTTATTGTTGCCACCCTTACACCTCAAGCGTGATGCGTGCCTCGCCTTTATTCTTAACATCGAACGCAACGTGGTGCTTGTCCAGCGCGATCTCATACTCGCCCAGGAAACCTGTGAATGAGAATTGGCCGTTGGCATCCGTGGTCATCTTTGTCGGTTTTAGCCACCATTCACCTTTGACCAACTTCAGCAATGCTTCATAGGCGGGCTTGGGCGAGTGATCTTTGCGCAGCAGACCCGCGGGCGCATTGAGCCAGCCGCCGTCGGATAAGTCCCACCACGTGATGCCCTCCACCAGCGGATACGCCATCAGAGTCTTGTAGTGCAAGACAACTTCGCGCGCCTGGCGTTCTTCGCCGTCCGGCGTGCTGGGCCAGTCGCTCACCTGATAGTCATTCAGATCGACGATCTCCGGCGGCATGAGGTGACCGGAGACCAGCGTATTCTCGCTGAAGTGAATGGGCTTGTTGAAGCGCGTAAATCGATCGAGGACGGCTTGCGTCCGCTCGACGCCCCAGTAGCCCTGATGCATGTGCGATTGGATGCCGATCACGTCGATGGGGATACCGGCGGCCAGACAGCCTTCCACCAGAATGTCATAGGCCGGCGATACATCGAAGTCGTTCAGAAGCAGGGTCGCCCGTGGATTGACAGCGCGGGCCGTTTCAAACATCGTGCGGATCAACTTGATGCGGCCCAGTTCCTGACAGATGCGCGTGAGGCCGTTCTCGTAGCGATCGAAGATGGGCATGATGACGGCTTCGTTCACCACATCCCACATGTCGATTAGCCCGGCGAAGTCAGGCATCTCGCGTTGAATGCGAGCGATCTGGGCTTGCAGAATGGATCGGTTGTCGAGCGGTAACAGCCAATCGGGGGCGAGGGTGTGCCAGCACAACGGATGCCCTTTTAAGCGGCAGCCTTGCGCCTGATACCAGCGAGCAGTGTTGAGGATGCGCTCGGTGTCCGGCTGGCCGCGCTGCGGCTCGAAGCGTCCCCAGTAGAAAGGCAATGTGGCCTGGTTGAATAATTGCAGGGTAACTATTCACGACTTTCTTGAAAACTTTTTTGAAAGTTGAGTGTTCTAACGGGCATGACATCACTCCCGACGGCGGACGAATTGAAGCAATTGTCGCAGGCCGACTTGCTCGCGCGGGTGCTGCAGTTGGTCGAGCGCGTGCGGCAGTTGGAAGCCGAGATCGAGGCGCTGAAGAAGCCGCCGACGAACTCGCGCAACTCGTCGCAACCGCCCTCGCGCGACTGGAAGGGC
>JACRBO010000258.1 GCA_016219235.1 Chloroflexota bacterium | reverse complement strand
AGTTATAATTCGCGTCCGCTTCTAGTGACGCGATCAGCATGTCCGGCGCAATCTGGCCGGACATACTTTTGTGATATAACCATTCTTGAGGAGAAGCATCATGACTGTTCGAACGTTCCAGCCTCGCAAGCGCCGCCGCGCTCGCACGCACGGGTTCCGCGCCCGCATGGCTACCAAGGGCGGCCGCAAGGTCATTCAGGCTCGCCGCGCCAAGGGGCGCAAAGAGCTGGCCACGCAGCCCAAGGGCGCCAAGAAGATCAATTGGAAAGAGGGCTAAAGTAGAGCAGCCAGATTCGTCTGGCTGAGCACCGATGACGGATGCGCGAAGCAGGGTGTGGCGACTGCGGCCGGGCGGCGAGTTTGAACGAGTACGGCAAACTGGCCGAGCGTGGCCGCATCGCTTATTGATCGTTATCATCCAGCCGCGCGCCGATGTGCCGGCTGCTCCGACCCGGGTAGCCATCGCGGCGGGCAAGCGTCTGGGAAACGCCGTGGTGCGCAATCGCATCAAACGGCGCTTGCGCGAAGCGATGCGGCAGGTTTATCCGCAGCTGGCGATGGGCTACGATCTCATTGTGATCGCCCGCGCGCCAATCATCGAGGCCGAGGTGGCCCAGATCGCCGCCGCCCTCAGCGAAGTATCGCGGCGCGCGAAGCTCTGGCCGGTCGAGTCAAACGCATGAAGCACGTCTTTATTTTCTTGATCAAAATCTGGCAGCGCACCTTCTCACAGGTGCTGCCGCCGTCGTGCCGGTTTACGCCGTCGTGCTCGCAGTATGGCGTCGAAGCGATCCAGAAATATGGCGCGTTGAAGGGCGGGTGGCTGACCATAAAACGAGTGGGCCGCTGCCACCCCTTTAACCCTGGCGGCTACGATCCGGTTCCATAAGATGGTGGAGGTTTTTTGAATCGCTTGCCTGTCATTCATGCACTTTCGAAACGGTGGTTATCCATCGCGCTGTTATTGGTGTCAGCCACGTTGCTCGCCGGTTGCGGCGGCCCGCCGCCCGTGACCAGCTGGCCGGGCTATATCGTTAGCGGCAACAAGGCCTACGTTGTTTCATCCGATCAGGTCATCGAACTGGACGTGTCGCCCAACATCGCCGACGTGAAACGACAGACCTGGTCGGCCAAGCCCGTGAATAATGCCGGCATTGGCTATCACAGTCAACCGTCGTTATCGCCAGACGGCAAGACGCTGTACTTCGGCTCTGATTCGCTGACGGGCAATTCGGGCGTGGTCTTTGCGCTAGACATCGATCTGGTGCAGTTGAAGTGGACCTATCCCGCCACCACCACGGATGTCGTTGCGGGTAACATTTACGGCGGCGTCGTGTTGGATGGAGATGCGGTGTATTTTGCCGACAACCACGGCCTGCTGTTCGCGCTGGATGCGGCAACGGGCAAGTCGCTATGGAGCAAGCCCTTTGATCCCGGTACCAAGACCCGCATCTGGTCTACGCCCGCGGTTAAAGGCAACACCGTCTTCGTCGCCTCGCAAGATCATCATCTGTATGCCGTCAACGCCGGAAACGGCAGCCTGATCTGGAAGTTCCCCGCCGAAGGCCAGCCCGAAATTGGCACGCTGCCCGGTTCACCCATCGTGCATGGCGACACCGTTTACGTCGGCTCGTTCGACAGCAACCTGAACGCCATCAGCATGAACGGCCAACTGAAGTGGAAGTTCGCGGCCGAGGGACGGCTGTGGGACGGCCCGGCCGAAGCGAACGGTGTGCTGTATCAGGGCGACCTGAATGGCAATGTGTATGCGCTTGATCCGGCGACTGGTCAAGCAACAGGCTGGCCGCAGCCGGCCAAATTGGCCGGCGGCGTGCTGGCGACCCCGCTGGTGGCCGATGGTGTGATCTACGCCGGCACGGATCAGAATAAGATTTACGCGCTGGAAACGGAAACAGGCCGATCGATCTGGCAGAATCCTTTCAATGCGCGCGAGGGCGAGATGATGCTGGTGACGCCGAAGATCAGCGCTGATTCGCTCATCGTGCTGCCTAATCTGGCCGGCGCTGATCCGATTCGATTGTACGGTCTGAACAAAGCCACCGGGGCGCAGTTGTGGCGCTTCCCGCCGGCCGCCACTCAATAGTAAACGAGGTCGAACGTGGATTTTCTTATCTCCCCGATGGTAAACGTATTGCTGTTCTTTTACAGCATCCTGGGCCAGAGCTTTCCGCTGGCTATCGTCGTGACGACGATTCTGGTGCGCCTGATCACGCTGCCGCTGACGCTGCCGCAACAACGCTCGTCGCGCAAGATGGCCGAACTGGCGCCGCAGATGGAAGAGATCAAGAAGAAGTACGGCAACGATCGCGCCAAGTTGTCTCAGGCGCAGATGCAGCTGTACAAAGAAAACAATGTCAGCATGTTCGGCGGTTGTCTGCCGCTGATCTTGCAGTTGTTCATCATGATCGCGTTTTATCAGGCGATCACGGGCGCGCTGGCCGTCAATCCGCTGCAACTGCTGTCGCTGGCCCATCGCGCTGCGCCGGCTGTGGCGCCGCTAATTCCCATCAACAACAGTTTTCTGTGGCTGAATCTGGGCCAGCCCGATCAGTTCTACGTGCTGCCGATTCTGGTGGTGGTGACGACGTGGTTACAGCAAAAACTGGCAACCCCGCCCAGCGTCGATCCCAGCGCGGCGGCGATGACCAAGCAGATGAATTTGATGATGCCGTTGATGTTCGGCCTGTTCGCGCTGCAATTTGCCTCGGGCCTGAGCATCTATTTCATCGTCTCGAATCTGGTGGGCGTGGCCCAGTACAAACTCATCGGCAATCCGGCCAAACCGGCCGCCGGGTCAGCCAAGCCCGCAGCCCCTAAGCCGCAGTTGACGGCGGCCAAGCCGGCAGCTAAAGCCAACAACAAGAAGTAACTTCAAGGAGCCAAGCGGTGGATGTGCTTCAATCGATCGAAGCGGTGGGGAATACCATTGAAGAGGCAATTACGCGCGGCCTGGATGTGCTGAACCTGGAGCGCCGCAACGTTACCATCGATGTGCTATCAGCGCCCGGCGACCGTGAAGCGCGCGTGCGACTGACACGCCAGGCGATCATCGAACCGGCGGCGACACCCGTAGCGACGCCAGCGGCCAGTGCGCCCGTCGAAGTAGAAGCCGCGCCGGAGCTTGATGCGGATGCCGCCGCCGCGCAGCGGGTGTTGACCACGCTGTTGGCGAAGATGCGCATTTCCACTCAGGTCGAAGCGCGCCTGATGGACCTGCTCAGCGATCAAGATCGACAGGACGGCCCGACGCTGGTGCTGAACATTCAGGGCGGCGAGTTGGGCGGCTTGATCGGGCGGCGCGGTGAGACGCTGGAGGACTTGCAGTATCTCACACGGCTGCTAGTCGCCAAAGAACTGGGCCGTTACATCAACCTGGTGATCGATGTCGAAGGGTACAAGTCGCACCGGGAACAGATGCTCCAGCAATTGGCGCAGCGCATGGCGGAACGGGTCACTACGTCGCACAAGCCCGCCTCGTTGGAACCCATGCCCGCCAACGAGCGCCGCATCATTCACCTGACGCTGCGCGATCATCCGCACGTCCGCACGGAAAGCGTCGGCGCCGGCGAGAACCGCAAAGTCACCATCGTCCCCAAATCAACCAAACGGTAATCTATGTACAATGATCAATGTGCAATGAATGAACCGAAGTGAGAACTTTCATTGATCATTGATCATTGTTAATTGCTTATGCATTATTTAGCCATCGGCCATGTGTGCAAGGATATCACGCCAGACGGCTGGACGTTTGGCGGCACCGTCACGTTTGCGGGTCGCACCGCGCACGCGATCGGGTGTGAGACGCACGTTATCACCAGCACCGGCCCCGATGCCAATCCCGGTCTGGCCCTGATCGACATTGACGTGATCAACTCGCCCGCCGATCGCACCACAACCTTCGAGAATCGCTACACGCCCACCGGTCGTCAACAAATCTTACACAGCACAGCCAGCCGACTTGATCCGCCGTTGGTCAACGCGCTCGGCCCGATTCGCAACGCGCTGGGCGTGGTGCATCTGGCCCCGGTCGCGCAGGAAATCGATCGGACCTGGCTGGATCAGTTCAGTGGTGATTTTGTGGGCATCACGCCGCAAGGCTGGCTGCGTCAGTGGGACACGGCGGGGAATGTCAGTCGTGCCGAGTGGCGTGAAGCAGAAGCGATTCTCCGGCGCGCGACCGCAGTAGTGATCAGCATCGAAGACGTGCAGGGGGACGAAGACCTGGCGCGACAGTGGTCCAAGTGGGCGCGCGTCTTTGTGGTGACGCGCGGCGCGGCGGGCTGCTCGGTCTTTTACGACGGCGTGATTACGGATTTGCCCACTTACAAAGAGTCCGAAGTCGATCCGACGGGCGCGGGTGATGTCTTTGCCGCCGCGTTTTTTGTGCGCCTGAAGCAGACGGCCAGCCCCATCGCGGCCGCGCGCTTTGCCAATTGTCTGGCGACCAAATCGATTTCACGGCCCGGCCTGGACGGCGTGCCAACCACTGCCGAGATTCAACATTGTCTGACCACTTCGCCGCTGATTGAAGCGAAGTATCCCCTTGCTTCGGCCTCACGATGACGCACGTTTACGCGCTGGTCAATCAAAAAGGCGGCGTGGGCAAGACGACGACCGCGGTCAATCTGGGCGCGTATCTGGCGGCCAAAGGCCAGCGCGTGTTGCTGATCGACATCGATCCGCAAGCCAATGCCACGTCGTCGCTGGGCTTCGATAAGCAGCAAGTCAAGCGCTCCACGTATCACATCTTGATCGACGACGTACCGCTGCCCCAAACGATCCAACTGACCAAACGCCTGCGACTTGATCTGGCCCCGTCCTCGTTGGCGCTGGCCGGCGCAGAAGTGGAGCTGGTGGAATTGGCCGAACGCGAGCGGCGCTTGAAGCGCGCGCTGGCCGAAGTGCAAGCTAACTACGACTACGTGCTGATCGATTGCCCGCCGTCGCTGGGTCTGTTGACGGTGAATGCGCTAACGGCCGCGCACGGCGTGCTGGTGCCGGTGCAGTGCGAGTATCTGGCGCTGGAAGGCCTGTCACAGTTGATGAACACGATTCAATTGGTGCGCAAGGCCCTGAATCCGGGGCTGATTGTGCGTGGCTTGATCATGACGATGTACGACAGCCGCATGAAGCTGGCGCAGCAGGTCGTCAACGAAGCCAGATCGCACTTTGGCAATCGCGTGTTCAGCATCTTGATTCCGCGCAGTGTGCGCCTGGGCGAAGCGCCCTCGTTCGGCGAACCGATTTTATCGTACGCACCCACTTCGTCAGGCGGCATTGCCTACGATCAACTCGCCGACGAACTGTTGACTAGCGATCGGGCGGCTGAGGCCCAGCTGGCGGCGCGAACGGCGGTGACAGTTGCTTAAGGGCGAGCGGTGACGCTCGCCCTTTGCTTTCATCTAAAAATACGCTAAACTCAAGGCAATCTGTGACAACGATCGGCGATGCTATGAACAAAAAGATCGGTTTAGGACGCGGCCTGGGGGCGTTGTTGCCCGGTTCAGATTTGCCCGCCAACTCGGGTCTGGCCGAAGTGCCGGTGCGCGCGATTACGCCCAATCCGCATCAACCGCGCGGTTTCTTTGACGAACAAGCGCTGAAAGAGCTGGCGGATTCGATCCGCGAACACGGCCTGATTCAACCGTTGATCGTGGTGCGCAGCGGCGAAGACCAATACACGCTGATCGCCGGTGAGCGCCGCTGGCGGGCATCGCAGATCGCCGGTCTGGAAGTAGTGCCGGTGGTCGTGAAAGACGCCGCCCCGGAACAGATGCTGGAAATGGCGCTGGTGGAAAATATCCAGCGTGCCGATCTCAATCCGCTGGAAGAAGCCCTGGCGTATAAACAACTGGCCGAAGAGTTTGGCCTGACGCAAGATCAAATTGCGCAGCGCGTGGGCAAGAGCCGTGTGGCGGTGGCTAACATTTTGCGCCTGCTCAAACTGCCGGAAGCCATCAAAGCCCGTCTGGCCGATGGCCTCATCTCCGAAGGCCACGCTCGCGCCCTGCTTGCCGTCACCGATCAAGCTACACAGCAACATTTGCTGAGCCAGATCATCAAGAACAATTTGAGCGTACGCCAGACCGAAGAACTGGTGCGCCGCCTGCTCGATGAACACCCGGCGGCCAGGAAGGCGCATGCAGCCCATCGGGTTAGCGCCGACAGCCGCGCGCTGGAAGATCGCATGCGGCGCGTGCTGGGCACCAAGGTCAGCCTGTTCCGATCGAAGAAGGGCGGCACGCTGGTCATTCATTTTTATTCCGAAGAAGAACTCGATTCCATTTATCGTCGCATCGTCAAGAGCGATTAGCAGAGCGGGCTCCCACACCGCACTGCACGCAGTGGGTGCAAGTGTGCCCGCGTTCCGGCGGCGTGGGAGCCGCCTCTGCTGACACTTTGCGAGCACACGACAAAGGAGCCGGATGTCGCAGCGCAAAATCATCCTGGAAAAAGTAGACCAAGCGATCAGCATTCTGCGCGAAAAGGACGTGGATGTGTGGCTGACGTTCGTGCGCGAGACCAGCCAGTTGAATGATCCGAGCATGAGCCTGATCGTCAGCCCGGACTTGCAGATGACGTGGCACTCGGCCTTCATCCTCACCAAACGCGGCGAACGCATCGCCATTGTGGGCCGGTACGATGCCGATAACATCAAACAAACCGGCGCGTACAAAGAAGTCATCGGCTACGATCAAAGCATCCGCCAGCCGCTGGTGGACGTGCTGAAGCGGCTCGATCCCGGTTGCATCGCCATCAACTACAGCGAGAGCGATCCGTCGGCCGACGGCCTGACGCACGGCATGTGGACACAGTTGTTCCGCCTGCTGGAAGGCACGCGCTATGCGTCGTGCTTCATTTCGTCGGAGAGCGTCATCGGCGCACTGCGCGGCCGCAAATCAAAGAGCGAAGTCGATCGGGTGCGTGCAGCCGTCAAAGAGACGCAAATAATCTTCGACGAAGTCACGGCTTTTTTGCGCCCCGGCCGGAAAGAAACCGACATCCGCGATTTCATTCACGATCGTATGGTCGATCGCGGACTCACGACCGCTTGGGAGATGGAATTCTGCCCGATTGTGAACACGCACCCCGACAGCCCGATCGGCCACGGCGCGCCTGGCGAATTCAAAGCGGAGCGCGGCCACACCGTGCACATCGACTTTGGCGTATCGAAAGACGGCTTCGTGTCGGACTTGCAGCACATGTGGTACCTGCTCGATAAGGGCGAAACAAAACCGCCCGCCGACGTGCAAACCGGCTTCGATACGGTGCGCGCCGCGATCGTGGCCGCGTCCAAAAAATTGAAGCCCGGCGCGCTGGGTTGGGAAGTCGATAAAGCCGCGCGCGACGTCGTCGTGAAGGCGGGCTTCCCCGAATATCAACATGCCACCGGCCATCATGTTGGTCGCACCGCGCACGATGGCGCGACCGTCCTCGGCCCGCGCTGGGAACGCTATGGCGAATCCATCAATGGCGAAGTGGAAGTGGGCAATATCTTCACGCTGGAGCTGGGCGTCGAAGTGCCGAATCGCGGGT
>JACRBO010000257.1 GCA_016219235.1 Chloroflexota bacterium | reverse complement strand
CGGCACAACATCCCGACCGCACGCTTTGCGATATTCACCGATTTCCGAGAAGCAGTGAAACACTTACTCAGCGTCGATTACCCGATCGTGATCAAAGCCTCCGGCCTCGCCGCAGGCAAAGGCGTCATCCTGCCCGATTGCGCCGATGATGCTGAGGCGGCCTTGCGCTCCATCATGCTCGATCGCGAGTTTGGCGCAGCGGGCGATGAGGTGATCATCGAAGAACGATTGAGCGGTGAAGAAGTGTCGCTGCTGGCGTTTACAGACGGCGTCACCGTCAAGCCGATGCCGCCCGCGCAAGATCACAAGCGCATCTTCGACGGCGATCAGGGTCCCAACACCGGCGGCATGGGCGCATACGCTCCCGCTCCGATTTGCCCGCCTGACCTTGTCGAAGAATTCACTCGCACTGTTTTGCAGCCAACGGTGGACGGACTGCGCGAGGAAGGGCGACCCTTCGTCGGCGTGCTCTATGCCGGATTGATGTTCACAGCCGATGGCCCGCGCGTGCTGGAATACAACTGCCGCTTCGGCGACCCGGAAACGCAGGCGATTCTACCCTTGCTGGACACGGACTTGATCGACATCGCGGAAGCATGCGCGATCGGGCAGTTGAACTCGATCGATGTGAAGTGGCGATCGGGCGCGGCAGCGTGCGTGGTAATCGCGTCGGAAGGCTATCCGGGCCACTATCCGATCGGACGTGAGATTCATGGCCTCGACACTTCATTTGAGAATGCCGTTGTCTTTCACGCAGGTACAAAGTTGAGTGAAGGCAAAATCGTCACAGCAGGGGGGCGCGTGTTGGGCGTGACAGGTTGGGGCGAGGATCTGCGCGCGGCCCTCGATACGGCGTATGCGGCCGTGAAGTCGATCGAGTTTGAGGGCCTGCAGTATCGGCGGGATATCGGATGGAGAGCCTTCAACGGACTCTCAAACGGACAAACGGATTGAAACGGACATCGATCTGCATCATTTGTTTACCATGGAGAACGCGTTGACATGACATTTGTAAAAACTCCACTCGACGAGCTCACTTACAAAATCAACGGGCTAGCCATGCATGTTCAGCACGAACTCAAAGCGGGGCATCGCGAACGAGTTTACCAGTTTCGACTGGCGGAGTTGATCGGTCAGGCCGGGCTTAATGTCGAGATGGAAAAACGGGTCGAAGTGTTCGTCAACGATTCACTGGTAGGCTACATGTATCTCGATCTCTGGGTCGAAAATATGCTGGTGGTTGAATGTAAGGCGCTCAACCATGATGTAACCAACAATGAAAAAGGCCAGGTTATTACTTACCTCGCAGCAACAGGTAGTCCGGTGGGGTTGCTCTACAACTTTGGGCGCAATTCATTGGAGATCAAACGCATCCTGCCGCCCAAAAACGTTCAAGAATGGCAGCAGCATCTCTATCGCTGCATTTGGACACCGCCTGGTCAAACCCTGCCACCGATCGAATCAGTTGATCCGGCCGCCATTCGTTTCTCGGTCATCAGCGCTAGCCCGTCCGAGTCCGTTTCTGTCCGCTTGTCCGCTTCAGAGTCCGTTGATGGTTCGTCCGTTTCTGTCCGCTTGTCCGCTTCAGAGTCCGTTGATGGTCCGTCCGCTTCAGTCCGCTTGTCCGCTTCAGAGTCCGTTGACAGTTCCTATGCCGCCAGCGGCGTCAACATCGACGCAGGCAATCGCGCCGTCGAACTCATGCGTGATGCCGTCAAATCCACTTACGGTCCCGAAGTCCTCGCGGGCATCGGCGCGTTCGGCGGCCTGTTTGATGCGTCCGCGCTCAAGTCCATGCGCGATCCCGTCCTCGTTGCCTCGACCGACGGCGTGGGCACCAAAGTCAAACTTGCGGCGCAGGCCGGACGCTACGAATCGATCGGCCACGACATTGTCAATCATTGCATCAACGACATTCTCGTGCAAGGCGCGCGGCCGCTCTTCTTTCTCGATTACGTCGCCAGCTCAAAAATCGATCCCAAGATGATCGCCTCCGTCGTCAGTGGCATTTCCGCCGCCTGCCGCGAAGCGGGCTGCGCCCTGCTCGGCGGCGAAACGGCCGAAATGCCCGGCGTCTATCAGCCCGACGAATTCGATGTCGCCGGAACGATCGTCGGCATCGTCGAGCGATCCTCGATCCTGCCGCGCACCGATCAACTTCGCGCCGGCGACGTGCTCGTCGGCCTCCGCTCGTCCGGCCCGCACACCAACGGCTACTCGCTCATTCGCACGGTATTTGACGGCGTTTCACTCGACACCGTCTTTTCCGAACTCGGCGTTACTTTGGCCGATGCGCTCCTTGCACCACACCGTTCTTATCTCAATCTGATTCACGCAACACGCAATACGCAACACACCTCTATCAAAGCGCTTGCTCACCTCACCGGCGGCGGCTTCATCGAGAACATCCCGCGTGTCTTACCTGATCATCTTAGCGCGCACATCAACCTGGGCAGTTGGCCCGCGCCGCCGCTATTTCAACTCATTCAACAGCGCGGCGCTATTGCCACTGAGGAAATGTATCGCGTCTTCAACATGGGCATCGGCCTGATCGTCATCGTCGCGTCTGAAGATGTCGAAGCCGTACAGGCCGCTATTTCAGAAGAAACTTTCGTCGTCGGCCAACTCACTGAAGGCAACAAGCGAGTCACTCTGTCGTGAGCAACTCACTCCAATCTTCAACTTCCACGCGAAGCGTCCAACGTCTTGTAGTACTGATTTCCGGCCACGGCTCGAATTTGCAGGCCATCCTCGACGCGTGCGCGTCTGGCGAACTCAACGCGCAAGTTGTGGCAGTGATTTCCAACAAGTCCGACGTCTTCGGCCTGGAGCGTGCGCGCCAGGCCGACCTGCCCGCCATCACACAGCCCAAACCTAAAGACCAAGATCGACGCGCTTATGATGCAGAATTGGCCGAACTCGCGGCCTCATTCCAACCCGATTGGATCGTGCTGGCCGGCTGGATGCGCGTGCTATCGTCGGCCTTTCTCGATCGCTTCCCGCAGCGCGTGATCAATTTGCATCCCGCCTTGCCCGGCACGTTTCTCGGCACGCATGCGATCGAGCGCGCCTTTGAAGCCTATCAACGCGGCGAGATCGATCGTACCGGTGTCATGGTCCACCGCGTGCCCGACGAAGGCGTCGACACCGGCCCGGTCCTCAGGCAAGAAGAAGTGCTCATCAACGCCACTGACACACTCGAATCATTGGAGGCCCGCATCCATCAAACAGAACATCGACTGCTGCTCGAAACGCTGAAAGCGTTGTGCTCCCCACGCAACACGTAACACGCACCACGCTATCACTCGTCATTGCGAAGCATCCCTTTGGGACTCGTTACTCATTTCTCATCAGGAGGAACCATGCCAATCGCCATCCTATCTGTTCACGACAAAACCGGCCTCATCGAATTCGCCCGCGGCCTGCACGATCTGGGCTGGTCGCTCATCGCGTCCGGCGGCACCGCCAGGGCCTTGCGTGATCAAAGCATCCCCGTGACCGAAGTGGCCGACTACACGCAGTCGCCCGAAATTCTGGGCGGCCGCGTCAAGACGCTGCATCCGGCCATTCACGGCGGCTTGCTCGCCCGCTCAACGGAAGCCGATCACGCCGAACTGCTTAGCCTCGGTTGGGACTACATCGGCCTTGTCGCTGTCAACCTTTATCCCTTTGAAGCGACGATCGCCAAACCCGGCGTCACCTTTGAAGACGCAATCGAAAACATCGACATCGGCGGCGTCACGTTGATTCGCGCCGCGGCCAAGAACCATCAACGCGTGACGCTGGTGTGTGATCCGGCCGATTATTCTTCCGTGCTCGACGAATTGAAATCGGGCGGTGTGACCGAGACCACTCGTAAGCGCCTGGCGATCAAGGGCTTCGCTTCCACCTCACATTACGACACCGCCATCGCCGCCTATCTCGCGCCCGATCGGCCTTTACACGTTACCGCGTACCCGATTCAAACGCTGCGCTACGGCGAGAATCCGCATCAATCGGCCACGGTCTATTCTTACGCGCCCGGCGGCGGCCCGCT
>JACRBO010000247.1 GCA_016219235.1 Chloroflexota bacterium | reverse complement strand
GGTCTGCACACCATGGCCGCGTATCGCCTGGGGCCACAGACACACCCACAGCGCGCGGGGATCAAGACGATCCCCGCGCGCTACAGTTAAAACCTGGGCGAATGTTGCCCGGTGATGCTAGCGGCCCATGGGCATAACGCGCTGCTGCAACTCCGTCAGGCGCTCATCAATCTGCCGGCTGGCCTGCTCTTTGGTGTAGCCATACCGTTCCTGGAGCTTGCCAATCAGCTGATCGCGCTTGCCGTTGATCTTGTCCAGATCGTCGTCGGTGAGCATGCCCCACCACTGCTTGACCTGGCCGCGAATCTGCTTCCATTGGCCCTTTAGAATATCCTCGTTCATTGTTAAGTCTCCTTATGCCTCTTGGCTGTTGGTCCCGGCCCTTGCCAGTGACCGACTCTCAGCATATCACGGCGAGGCTAAAAAAGTTCCAAATTCGGCTCAAAAAAACCTAAAAACTGATGTTATGCGCCTCACCCGTCATTGTGCATGGTGCGAAGAAAAACTCGCGTCACGTTGCATGTGGCGCGAGGCATGGGATCCAAATTGTAACAGGCTGGCAAAGGGGTCAGGCACCCGAGTGCAAGATGTAACCGACACCGGGGACGGTTTCTAGCAGTGTCTCCAGATCGGGGCCAAGTTTCTTGCGAATACGCCCGAGGTAAACGTGCAGATAGTGACTGGAGTCGCGATACTCCGCCCCCCAGACACGGGCGAGAAGATTTTCGTGCGTCAACACTGCTTCCTGATTCTGCGCCAGTTCGGCCAGCAGCGCAAACTCAGTGCGCGTCAAGTGCATATCATTGCCACTGACAAAGGCCCGGCGGCCTTGAATATCGATCGTAAGGTCTCTGAGCCGAATCTCCGGCAGCTTGTCGGAACCGCTCGATTTGGATCGTCGCATCACGGCTCGCACCCGGGCCAGCAGCTCTTCGTGCGAAAAAGGTTTGGTCACGTAATCGTCGGCGCCCGCATCGAGCGCCTGTACTTTCAACTCTTCGTCTTCGCGCGCACTCAACACAATGATGGGCACGTCAGACTGCTGGCGAATGTGGGCGCAGACCTCAATGCCGCCGAGACCGGGCAAAACGAGATCAAGGATCAGCAGATCATAGCTGCCCGCTTTGAATAAATCCAGCGCATCTTCGCCGGAACCGGCCACGTCAACAGCATAGCCGCGGACCTTGAGGTTCACGCTGACGAGTTTTTGAATTGCGTCATTATCGTCGACGACCAGAACTCGCTCCATGTGCTCCTAACTTTGAATCCGGGTGCGAAGCGCGCGCTCGACGGCCGCGACGAGCTTGACCACACTGAACGGCTTGACCAGCACTTCGACCACCACCGGATATTGCTCCAAATCGACCTGCGCATCCATGATCGAGGCCGTCATCACCACGACTGGAAAGCGTACCGACTGAGCGGCCCCGACAGTGATCCGGGCTAAGAGATCCCAGCCGGTCAAATCGGGCAGCTTGATATCCAACACCATCAGATCGGGTGTGGTGGTATGCAACTGCGCCAATGCCTGCTGGACATCGCCGGCTTCCAGGACCGCATGGCCCCGGCTGCTGAGGTTCACCGCGACCAGCTTGCGAACATTCGGTTCATCTTCGACCACTAAGACTGTGGACATGGGTTACACTCCTGATTATATCCCGAATAAGCGGCTACCCGGTCTGAAAATACTGGGTTTCTCGGCCGATGGGCAGCGCAAACGAAATGATCGTGCCCGGCCCCGATCGATCCTGCACCCAGATGCGGCCGCCGTGAGCCTCCACCAGGCCGCGGCAGATGGCCAGACCCAGGCCGGCCCCTTCCGTCCGATTAATGATGTGACTGTCCAGTTGCTGGAACGGTTCAAAGATTCGCGAACGATCAGACCCCGGAATGCCCGGCCCCTGATCCGCCACGTCGAACTGGATCGCATTGTCAATCTGCGTGGCCGAGACCGTAATCGTCGTCTGCGGCGGCGAATACTTGACAGCGTTGCCGACCAGATTAGTCAAGACTTGCGCTATCCGATCGGCATCAACGTACACCCTGGGCAAGTCGTCCGGGATCACGAGGCTTAATTCATGCTGGGCGCTGACCGTTAGCAACTGCGCCATCGCCGTGCTGAGAATGTAATCGATCGATTGTGGTCTAGGCCGGATGCGCAGCATACCGGCCTCCAAGCGCGATAGATCCAGCAGCTGCTCGATCAGGTCCCCCAGTTTATCGGCCTCTTCGCTGATGGTCTGTAGAAAATCCCGCTGGCTGGCCGGCGGCCATTGCACATCGTCGGCCAGCAGGGTGGTGGCGAAGCCTTTGATCGACGTGAGGGGCGTGCGCAACTCGTGCGAGATCATCGCCAGAAACTTGAGTTTCAGATCGTTGGCCTGCTCGGCCTCGCGGCGAGCTTTGGCCTCCGCCGTTAACAAGCGGATGTTGTCAACGGCGATAGCAGTTTGATCCACCAGGCCGCGCAAGTGCCGCACATCCTCCACGGCGAGCGCGTGCCGTGCGTTGAAATGCAGCGACAGCACGCCATACCACTGGCCGCCGGCAATCAGCGGAAAAATGATCAGACTGCGCGTCTTCAGAATTTCAAAGCGATGTCGCGCCCGCTCTGATAAGGCGCGATTTGAACGGATATCTTCAATCACAATCGGCGTCTCGCGCGAATGCGGTGGCGCCAGACCAAAACCTTCCAGGGTAAAACGCTGCCCCACAAAGGCGGGGACATCGTCTGCGCTGTTCCACGCCGACAGGATGTCGCAGTGCTGGGGCGGCGTGGCGTCAGACCATGGCCCATCAAAAATGGCAATTGAGGCGCGGCTCGTTTTGCGCAGAGAACTGCTCGACAACAAGGCCTGCAGCACTTCATCGGGCGAGCGTACCGTGCCGATGGCCTGGCTGATGCGATACAGTTCGCGCGTGCGCCGCAGCACGGCCCGCAGCGCCCGGCTGGTTTGTTGTCGTTCATCGATTTCGTTTTTGAGATCGTGATTGAGCTGTTCCAATTGCGCGGTGCGATCGGTGACCCGCTGCTCCAACTCGGCGTTCAAGACCCGGACTTGTTCTTCGGCTTGACGCCGCTCCGCAATTTCATTGATGAGTGAAGCATTGGTCGCTTCCAGCTGCGCGGTGCGAACGACGACTCGATTTTCAAGCTCGGCGTTGAGTTGCTGCGCTTCGGCATAGAGCAGTGCGTTATCCATCGCCAGCGCTGCGCGCCGCGCCAGCTCTTCCGCCAGCGCCAGATCGATCGAAGTGTAATGACGCCCGGACTCGGCCCACGCAAATGTAATCGCGCCCAATGTTCGACCCCGCGCCACCATCGGCACGATCATCCCCGATTTCAAGCCTAATTGACGGGCCAACGCCAACTGCTCAGGATCAGCAATCGCGGCTTCGAGCATTGCATCGGAAATATCCGGGAAGAGTTGTGACTGGCCGGTGCGCAGTACTTCATAGACGCCCGATCGATCGGCGGGGCGAGGCGGATAGCGTTGATGGATGACGTATGCCAGTTCAACTCTGGCGGGATCGCGATGGACTACCGACAGGCGCTGCAGAACACCGGCTGCGTTGATGATGTCGATGGCACACCAATCGCCCAGATCCGGGACGGCCAGGTGCGCCACGTTGTTCAGGCGTGCTTCGTAGTCGAGCGGCGCAGACAACAGCGTGCCAACTTGCGCCAGCAGGCCCTGATCCAATTCGGCTCGCTTCAGGTCGGTGAGGTGATGAGCCATGACTGATGTGTCTCCTCTATTATTCATTATATCGATCCGATGCGCGGCTGGCTAGAGCGAACAGGCCAAAACCCACATTATTTAGCGTTTTTTTAGGCGCGGTTTGGGACTTTTTGAGAGGGGGCGTGCTATCCTGTTGCTCACCATGACCCTTGAGGCGCGCGATTGACGGGTTTGAATTCACCGCTGCGGGACAGGCGACTTACAGGCGAACGCTGCTGGCGACAAACAGGGAGAACCGATCGAGGAGAAGAACGCTCAAGGGTCTGTGCAAGAAGTAGCCGTCAAGGCAGTCCTGCCTAACCGATAGCTCTGCTGGGGCGGCTACTTCGTCTCACTCAAACTATTGGTCGTATTCAAAGCGCCTGGGATCAAGCAAACCGTGCACGCGGCGCCGCAGGCTGAACGCATTGAACCCCCCGCCCTGCGCAAAGACATAACCGGCCTAACGCCTGAGGAACTGGAGATTCGACGCCGACGCCGCGAAATACGAACCCGATCTATAGACCGGGCGGCGTGGCCCTGGCAGTGTGCGCAGATCGAAGCAGGGGCAAGGAGGTTTAGCATGGCAGCCAGACTCGATCAACCGGCTCCGTCGCAACTGAGTACGCCGCTGATCACAGCGCACGAACATCTCTTCGACGTCCTGACCGCCCATCGCGACGAACGTCACATCATCGTGCTACACGCCTACCCGGACCCCGATGCGATCTCAGCTGCTTATGCGCATCGCCTGATCAGCGCCCAGTGCCACATTGAGACCGACATCGTCTACTGCGGTACCATCAGCCACAGTCAAAACATTGCCCTGACGCGCCTGCTTAAGCTGGATCTCGCTCCGTATGATCCGACGCGCGATCTCAGCCAGTATCAGGGTGCGGTGTATGTCGATCATCAGGGCACCACGTGCAATGCCCTGGTCGAGGCGTTAGAGACGGCAGGTGTGCCCGCGCTCATCGTCGTCGATCATCACGAAGCGCAGGGGCGCTTGCAACCGGCTTTCAGCGACGTTCGCCGTACCGGCGCAACGGCCACGATTTATGCCGAGTATCTGGAAGGCGGTCCGCTCAAGTTGGACCAGGCCAACCCCGATCACGTCGCCGTCGCGACCGCCCTGATGCACGGTTTGATGACGGATACCGCCAACTTCGTGCGCGCCAACGCCGAGGATTTTCACGCGGCCGCTTACTTGAGCCAGTTCAGCGACGCGAATTTACTGAGCCAGATCATGAGCCAATCGCGGTCCAAGCCGACGCTGGAAATCATCAGCCGCGCGCTGGCCTGTCGCACGATCGTCGCCAACTTTTCGATCGCGGGCGTCGGCTATCTGCGCGGCGAAAACCGCGACGCGATCCCGCAGACGGCCGACTTCCTATTGAGCGAAGAGAACGTCCATACGGCCATCGTCTATGGCATCGTCACCGACGACAATGGTGAAGAAAATTTGATCGGGTCGCTACGGACTTCAAAACTCGTGCTCGATCCGGATCAATTCATCAAAGACGTCTTAGGCAAGGACACCGGCGGACGATACTTCGGTGGCGGCAAACAAGCGGCGGGCGGGTTCCAGATCCCGATCGGTTTTCTGGCCGGTTCCGGTCGCGATGAGTACGCCGATCTGAAGTGGCAGGTCTTTGACGCTCAAGTCAGACACAAGCTTCTGGGCAAAATCGAAGCGGAGCACGGCACGCGCTGAAGACGTAATTGAAATCATCTAGCATTTTTTAAGGAGGTCTACCATGACGCTCGTTCAATTCCTGATCTTGCTGTTTGTCGCCGCAATCTGTGGCGCGATCGGCCAATCGCTAGTCGGCTATTCGCTGGGCGGTTGCCTCGTATCGGCGGTGGTGGGTTTCGTCGGCGCGTTCCTGGGCCTGTGGCTTGCCCAACAACTGAGATTGCCCGAAGTGCTGACCGTGCATATCGGCGGGGAAGCATTCCCCGTCTTGTGGTCAATCGTCGGTTCGGCACTGCTGGCCCTGGGTGTAGGCATGCTGACGCGGCGTCGAGGCCTGATCTGACCGAATCAAAAGCCGGGCGAAGATGGCGCAAGAAATGATCTTGTTGGTTGACGACGATGCCGGCCTGTTACAACTGCACCAGCTGGCGCTTAAGAGCAGAACGGGCTTCGAGATTCAAGTGGCGCTGACC
>JACRBO010000008.1 GCA_016219235.1 Chloroflexota bacterium | reverse complement strand
GGCGCAGGTCGCCGCTGCCCGCGCCGCCAACGTGCAGCAAGAGACCGCCAAGGGTGAATCCATCGCCGCCACGGCGACCTTCTATGACGCCATCGATGACCTGGATGGCCTGTTCCGGCCCTTCGCCAAAAACGCCCGATCGAACCTGGGCGACATTCCGGGCGCATTGGAGCAGATGAAGCTGCAAGACGGCCTGCCCGTCAAACCCCAGCGTCCGCTGCCCGCCTCCGAGCGCAAGAAGCCAACGCCGTCCACTCCGCCCGCGGCCTGATTCGTCTGATCTAAAAACCCTTCGAGCCTGTATGGACTCGAAGGGTTTTTGTTTTCTCGATCGTGGCTGCCACTCCTGTGAGAGGGTTATCCACCAGGCCGTTCAACCAAATGGCCGCGAGGAATCAGTAGGGGCGTTCGGCCTGTATGCCAGGAAGCGTCGTGAAGTGTCTGAGGTTGAGCGTCGCCAGACGGTAACCATGCCGGATCGCAGTGGCCGCGATCAAACAATCGAGAAAGCCGACGCCATGACTTAAGTGGAATTGCTTGTAGAAATCCAACGCGGTCTGTGAAATGGTCTCATCAATCCAGACGATGCTATACAGGTTCAACTCACGCTCGACGGCGCGTTGCTCGCGCTGGTTACGGCAGCCCGCCAGCAGTTCTGCACCCGTAATCACCGAGATGCTGCGGGCGGGCAGTGCCAACGTATCGACCCAGTTGCGCGCCGGGACCCGCCCGCGCAGAATGTCGATCAGAATGGACGTATCCAGCAGCCAATTCGTCTCAGCCATATCAATCGGCGCGCTGCTCGATCTGCTGGCGAAGTTCAGCCGCATAACTGGCCGAGTCGCTCACATCGGCGCGCCTGGCCCACAGGCCAAACGCCGGGTGCGCGGCTTTACGGCGCGTGGCCTTAGCCGCTTTAACGGGCGTGGCCTGCAGCAAGATGACCTCTACCGAGCCGGGAGCGACCTCGCGTGGAATCTCGACGATCAACTGGCGGTTGGGCGTAATCTGTCCTTTGAGTTTTGTGGCTAACATGCAGTGGTCCTTGATAAGCCTGACTGAACAAGTCAACGAAAGAGTAAGAAGTGACGATCATTGCCAATCGAAATTATACCAGAACTGGACAGGCTGGCCCGTCTCGTGCAGGACGGCGCGAGCGATGCTAAACGCTTTGGTAAGGCATACCGCTCTCCCGCGCTTTGTGCTGAATGACTCGGAGGTCTTCGTCAGACAGGGCAATGCTGACTTGCCCGCTTTGCTCCAGCATGGCGGCAGCCGCCGCCTGGTATTGGCGCAGATCTTCGCGCAAGGTCTTAACGGATTGCCATTCACCCTGCTCGTAGGAGTTCAACAACTCTTGATCGTCAGTTTCCAGTGATTCAGTCATCAGATTTGTCTTCCGGCGTGCCGCGTTTGGCGTCAAACAGCCGCTCGATTTCGGCCAGTGCGGCCCGGTAGTCGGCTTTGGTTTTGATGGGCTTGATGTCCATTGCTGGTGATCTTAACACGAAGCGATTACATTTAACCTAAAAGATGGCGACTTCCGAAGTCTCAACCACCTCGGAAGTCGCTTTTCCTTGTCTACCTGTCTACTTGTTTCCTACATTTCCTTCAAGCCCCACGGAAAGTCATACACCGGCATCAACTTCATAAACGGATCAGGATCGAATGCTTCCGGCCCCAGCACGCCCTGGCCCTGCCACTGGCCCGTGGCGAGCAGTTCCATCGTAATCACGGGGCTGACGGCGGTCTGCCAGACCACGGCCTGCACGCCGAACTTCTGCATGCACCATTCGTTATCGGCCACCTGATACAGATACACCTGGCGCGGCTGGCCGTCCTTGACGCCCTTGATCCACGTGCCCGCGCAGGTCTTGCCGAACATCTTGTCGCCCAGGTGCGCGGGATCGGGCAGGCAGGCGGCCACGACATCGCGCGGCGACACTTGCACACCCTTCACGTTGATCTTGTCCTTGTTGTCCAGGCCCAGCATCTTCAGCGTCTTCAACACGCCGATGAACTGATCGCCCAGGCCGTACTTGAATGTGACACGTTTACACTTGACCCAGCGCGGGATCAACAGCACTTCCTCGTGCTCGACGTTGACCACTTCGATCGGGCCGATGCCTTCGGGAAACTCAAAGATTTCTTCTTCGCTGAACGGCTCGGTGGTATACCAGCCCCGATCGGCCTCCCACACGACCGGCGGATTCAGGCACTCTTCGATCACCGTCCACACCGAGAAATTGGGCGCGAAGGCATAGCCGCGCACTTCCAGATTCGCGCCGTCGCGGATGCCCACTTCTTCGATCTCGTCGAACAGGTGCTTCTCCGCATACTTCGCAAACACGTCGGCCATGCCCGGCTCCACGCCCATGCCGACGACGGCCAGCAGGCCTTTCTTCGCCCACTTCGCCGCGCGCTCGAATTGATAATCGCCCAGCTTCACGCCGGTCTCGGCAAACGGCGCGGTCGGATGCGGCTCGGACAGCGTCATTGCCATGTCCATGTAGTGGCAGCCCGCTTTATAAGCCGCGTCGAAGATGGCTTCGTTGAAGACCGGATCGACCGCGTTCATGATCAGATCGACTTCGTATTTCTGCGCCAGTTCGACGATCTGATTCTTGTCGCGCGCGTCGATCTGCTCGGCCGGGAACTTCTGCTTATCCTTCAACCGGGCGCGCACTTCTTTGACGCGCTTCAAGTTGTAGTCGGCCAGCACCATCTTTTGCAGCCACGGTTTGTCCTGCGCGATGACGGCGATCGCTTCGCCCACACCGCCCACGCCGATGAGTAGGACCTTCATGATGTCTCCTTGGGATATTGAGAATCAGGATGCGAGATGCAAGAAGCGAGAAGCGAGATGCGAGATGCGAGACGCACACTTCCTGCATCCTGCTGCCTGCATCTGCAAAAGTATAGCACAGCCGGAATTCAGGCTGAAGGTGGGGTAAATAGCGAAGTCAGCGTGTGACTGAGTTCATCGACGGCGCGCCGCACCGGGGGCGATAGCGGCGTATCAAAGGCGTTGGCGTACGACTGGATGCCGATGATGGCGACATCACAACTCAATTCGGTGACCAGATATTGAGCGATCACGTTAAGGGGCAGCGTGTGGGTGGTGGCGCTCAACCCGATCGCGTCCTGCCACTCGATCAGGCGGATCGTGCCCGGCGCTTCATTCATCTGCGCGGCGTCGATCATCAACACAAGGTCGGGACGAAAACGGCGCAGCTGGCCCGTAAAGGCTTCGGGCGCTGCGCCGGCATCAATAACGTGTAGGGGCAAGCCTTGCGCTTGCCCCACTTGCGCTTGCCCCACCGGGCGACCGACAAGGGTCGCCCCTACAGCTGATTGCAATTCGCGCGCGATGATCACGCCTGCCGCGTCATCGCCGCGCAGTTCGTTGCCGATCCCTAAGATCGCAACTTTAGGGCGCGGGTGCTTCGCCAGTTTGGTCCGCAGCGAGTTTTGCCACGACGGCAGCGACATCGTCATCTTTTCCGTAATACACATCAAACGGCGCTCTGGTCAGCGCCGCCAGTTCCCAATCCGTGCTGCTCATGTCCAGACATTCGAAGCGGCAGTTCTGCACGCACTGCGCGCAATACGTGCAGCGATCCGCGTGGTAGCGCATCACGAAGCGTTTGGCCTTCTTGTCGATCGTGATCAACTCGATGGCATCCGACGGGCAGTCTTTGCTGCACAGACAGCAGCCGCTGCATTTCTCAGGGTTCCACGTCAGCTTGCCGCGCAGCCGTTCGGGCGCGGGCTTCTTCACGAAAGGATATTTTTCGGTAACGGGCGGCGTCAGAAATGAGCGCAGCACGTCTTTGAGCATCGATCCGAATTTCATGCGAACACTCCCTTGCCCAGCACAATCAGTACCAGCCACTGCGCCAGCACCAGCAGCGACGCATACCGCCACCAGCGCACCGTTTGCTCGATGCGGAAGCGCGCGAACAACGATTGCAGCCCGGCCAGCACCACCAGAATGATCAGCGTCTTGGCGAAGAAATCGATCGGGTTGCCGATGCCGCCCAGATACAGCGCCGCGATCAGCGTGAGGCCGACGACCAACTCCACCGCCTTCGCGATCTGAAACAGCGCGAAGCCGCGCCCGCTGTATTCGGTCAGCGCGCCGGACACGATCTCGGTCTCGGCTTCGGGCGCGTCGAACGGCGGCAGTTCCAACTTGCCCATCAGGCCCACGAGGGCGATCACAAACCCGATCGGCTGGGTAAGGATGATCCAGTGACTGCCCGCATACGCATTGATCTGGTCGATCTGCCAGGTGCCCGCCACAATCGCCGGGCCGAGCAACGCCAGCAAAAACGGCGCTTCGTACGAAAACAACTGCGTCAGCGTGCGCACCGCGCCGATCAGCGAGAACTGGCTGATCGAGTTGGAACCGGCCAGCGCCAGGCACATCGTCACCACGCTGAGCAAATACACCGCCGTGATCAAATCGCCCGGATAATTGGCGGCGGGCGCCAGCCCGATCAGCGGCACGTACAGCGCCGCCGTCAGCGCCGCCGCCAGCGCGAAGATCGGCAGGCCGATGAACAACTTCGGGTTGACGTTGTTGGGGATAATCTCTTCCTTGGCGAACAGCTTGACCACGTCGGCGAGCGGCTGGAACCAGCGCGGCCCGATGCGGTTCTGAAACTGCGCCACCAGCTTGCGATCGACCCACAGGTACATCAAGCCGGTGAAGATCACAAACAGCCCGGTGGGGAAGAGGAAAATCGCGATAAAGGACTGAAGCACATTCATAGTCAAACCTCGTGAGGCATGACGAGTGACGAGTGACGAGTGAGAAGATCGCCCTCACTCGTCACTCGTCACTCATCACTTCTTGTAAAACTCAATCCCGTAAAGCCGCAACTGCTCCCACGTCATCATCGCATGATCGTTAACCACGATCATGCGATCGTTGCACGAGAAGCACGGATCAATCCCGGCCAGCAGCATCGGCATGTCGGCCAGTTGATGGCCCACGGCCACGTGCAGCACCGATGAGAAGTTGCACAGGCTGGGCGTGCGCACTTTGACGCGCGCCGGATTTTCGCCGCCCGCGCTCTGGATGAAATAGAGCAGCTCGCCGCGCGGCGCTTCGACGCGGCTGATCGTCTCACCGGCTGGAATCTTGCGCGGCATGCGGGCCGTCAACTCGCCCGTGGGCAGGTTGTCCAGAATGTTGCGAATGGCCTGGTAACTTTCGAAGAGTTCTTTCAGGCGCACTTCAAACTTGGCTTCCAGATCGCCCGCCGTGGCGGTGACGGTCTTGACGGGGAAGGTGCGATACGCGCCATACGGCGCTTCCACGCGCACGTCGCGCGCCAGGCCCGAGGCCCGCGCCATCGGCCCGATGACGCCGTACTCGATGGCCTGCTCTTTCGTCAGCGTGCCCACCCCGCGCGTGCGGCGCAGGAAAGTCCGATCGGTGGTGCAGACTTCCAGGTAATGCTTCGTGCGCTCTTCCAGAAAATCGACGCCGCGCTTCAGCGTCCCGGCGATCTCCGGCGTCATATCGAACTTCACGCCGCCCAGCACGTTCACCGAATAATTCACGCGATTGCCGGTGAACGTCTCCAGCATGTCCATCACTGTTTCACGATCGCGCCACGAGTACATGAACAGCGTGTCGAAGCCCGCTTCGTGCGCGGCCACGCCCAGCCACAGCAGGTGACTGTGAATGCGCTCCAGACCCGCGGCCAGTTCACGGATCGCCTGCGCGCGCGGCGGCGCTTCCACCTTTGCCAGCTGCTCCACGCCGACCGCATACGCCATCGCGTGCGAGTGCGAGCAGATGCCGCAGATGCGCTCCAGCAGATACAGGTTTTGCACCCAGTTGCGCTCTTCCGTCGCGCGCTCGATGCCGCGATGCACGTAGCCCAACCGGATCGATGCGCCCGTGACTGTCTCGCCGTCGACGGCAAATTGAAAGAAGCCCGGTTCCTTCAACGCCGGGTGCTGCGGCCCGATCGGGACGATGAACTTGCCGTCGCGCCAGCCTGCTTCCGGCTCTTCGGCCATTGATTGTAACTTCACCGCTTTTTGATCGAAGTCCTTGCGCAGCGGAAACACCTCACTGGGCCAATCGTCCGGCAGCAACAACCGATTGGCATCCGGCGTCCCGTCGAGGTGAATGCCGAACATCTCGCTGAGTTCGCGCTCGAACAGATCGGCGCTGGGGGTCACGCCGCAGATCGTGGGCAGCACGGCGTTCTCGCGCGGCGTCGAGGCGCGCAGCGTAACGATGGCCGCGCCTTCGCAGAAGTGATACAGCGCTTCGAGCGAAGTATCGGTGGGCGCGCCCGCTCTAGCGGGCGCACCCGCTTTCGCCGAGAGGTTCAAATGATCGAGACCGGTGATGGCCGCCAGGTAGCCCCAGCGCGAATCGTGCATGGCTTTCGCGGCGGCGACGAGATCGCCCGCCTCAAGCGTCACATCCAGCCGATTGGCCTCCGGCTTGTTGGTCGCTTTCGAAAACGGCGCGAGTAATGTTGTTGCGCTATCCAGTAGTGTTTCAGTGCTCGTCATTCGTCTTCCGTCCTTCGTCTTTCGTCGGCTTCAAACTGCCCAACAACTTCACTACCCCGTCGATGATGGCTTCCGGGCGCGGCGGGCAGCCGGGAATATAAGCGTTTACGGGGATCACTTCGTCGATGTGGCCGACCACGCCATAGCAGCCCTGGAACGCGCCGCCCGACGCCGCGCATGAACCAACCGCGACCACGAATTTGGGTTCGGGCATTTGCTCATAGATGCGCTTCAGCCGCTCGCGCGATTGCAGCGTCACCGGCCCGGTGCAGATCAACACATCGGCGTGGCGCGGGCTGCCCTGCAGCTTGATGCCGAAGCGCTCGATGTCGTAGCGCGGCGTCAGCGTCGCCAGGATTTCAATATCGCAGCCGTTGCACGAGCCGCTGTTATAGTGAATGGCCCACGGCGAATTGACGCGCGCCCAGGTCTTGATGGAGTCGAGGGTATGTTGCCAGGTTTCGGTCAGATTGAGAGTCATAAGTGTTTGCTCCAGACGATGCACGATGCGAGAGGCATGATGCGGGAGGCAGGTCATGCGTCTTGCATCTTGCATCCTGCATCCTGCATCTTGCATCAACCAACAATGAGTACCAGCAGCGCCACAATCAACCCGATGAGGTACACCCCCGCGATCGGCTGGAAACTACTGCTGCCCAGCATCAGCACGCCCAGGTGCAGAATCGCAAAGAACAGCGCGATGATGAAGAAGCCGCGATAACCCGGCATCGATCCGGGCACGGGCGATTCTTCGCCGCCAGCGTAGGTGGCGTGTTTACCCTCGCTGTGGACGCCGCGCGCCGCCAGCAGCCGCCCGAAGCCGGACAACAGTCCGGCGAGCGCCAGATACAGCACAAACGCAAAGGGGGGTGAAAGCAAGATAACTTCCATAATCTATCGCCTCGTAATGGTAATTGGTCAATCGGTAAT
>JACRBO010000248.1 GCA_016219235.1 Chloroflexota bacterium | reverse complement strand
TTGGCCTGGGCGCGTATGCGTTTCCGATGGGCGGCTCAATCTATCAAGCCGCATGGCTCAACGTGCTGGGCTTCACTGTCACGGCGTGGCGCTGGTCATCTGTGTTTGCAGTGGTGCTCGCAGCGCTGGCGCTGTATTTTCTGGTACGCGCCACGCTGGGCAAACGCGCGGCCTGGCTGTCCCTGGGGACATTGACGGTGATGCCGTATACGCTGGCCTATGCGCGATTGGGTTACACGCAAAGTTTGTCGCTACTGCCGGTAGCGCTGACGTTGGGGCTGTGGTGGACCTCATTCCGGCGCGATAGCCGACTGCTGGCGTTTCTGGCAGGCGGCGCCAGCGGGCTGGCTTTCCTCACGCATCCGTCGGCGCACATCGCTGCACTGCTGGCGGTGGCGGGGTGGTTGTGGTTGTTGATCACGCGGCGCTTGCCGGGACGCTCGCTGGTGTGGTTGGGCGCAGCGTGGGTGATCGGGGCGGCCATCGTTTCAACGCCCGTCATTCTTTATGGCGTGACCCGCGAACCGGCGGCATTCGCGAGCAAGTTTGTCGAGTCGGCTTTTAATAATTTGTTTTACGCACGCGACATTGTGCCAGCCGAACAATTGGCTCAGATCAGTCCCCTGCGCGTGGGCCAGCAAGAGGTGTTGGTCGATGCAGGCAGTTATGCCAGCCTGCTGACGCGCGGCACACTACGCACGGCCCTGAGCCTGCACACCTCGGCAGTGGTCCGCGATCCTTTCATGATTGGGGCGTTGGCCGAACCATTTGGCCTGTTGTACTTGATCGGGTTGGCGTGGTGTGTGGCGCGCTTCAAGCGGCCGGGCTATGCCATCTGGCCGCTATGGTTGATCGTGGGCGCGTTCGTGCTGAGTGCCATGAGCGCCTATCCGCCGCGCGCAGGGCTGATGCTGCCGATCGTGCCCGCCTTGGCCGTGCTAAGCGCGCTCGGCCTGATTGTCGGCCTAGACATCATCGGCCGCGTGCTGGGCGGCATACCAGAGCGCGTGAAGGTGATCGGCGCGATCGGGCTGTTGGGCGTGCTGGGTGTGATTGGCTTGCGCACATACTTCGTCGAGATGCCCGAACGCTATCAACCTGACCTGGAAAATGCGATGATGTGGACGGCGCAGGCCATGCCGCGCAATGCGACGCTGATGCTGATAACGGCCGACGAACTGCCTGCCGATTATCGGCCATGGGGTATGCGCGAATTTGATCTCCCAGTGGCCTTTATGCGGCTGCGCCCCGACGAATTGAGTTCCAATGCGTGGCGCGTGGCCTGTGCCAACCAGTGTGAGATTTTTGTACAGGCCGCAGAACACGCGGCGGCCTCGTCCGGTCTGCAACAAGCCTTTGGAGCCGGAACGCTGGTACAATACCCGCCCAGTGGCGAACCGCAATTCTATCGTTTTGTGCAGCCCTAACGCTGGATTGATGTGATCACTCATGACGAATGATTCTTTGAAAACTTCACGTGATATTCTATGGACGCATCTGCGGGCCTTGCCCGCATTCCGAGCGTTGATCCGCGCGATCGAGCACCGGTTGATCGTCCAACTGGGGCCGCTGCCGGAACCGCTGTTGGACATCGGCTGCGGCGACGGTCACTTCGCGGAGGTGACGATCAAGCAGGCGGCGGTGGGCATCGACATTGCGCATCCGAGTCTGGTTGAGGCGAAGGGGCGCGGCGTGTACGGCACGCTGGATGTCGCGAGCGCGTGGAACATTCCTTATCGCAGCGAGACGTTCTCCGCGGTGCTGGCGAACTGCGCCGTGGAGCATATGCCCAAACTCGATCAGGTCTTCAGCGAAGTGGCGCGCGTGCTGAAGCCGGGCGGCAAGTTTATCCTCTCCGTGCCGACCGATCAGTTGAACAAGAACCTGTGGGTGGCGGGCGTGCTCGATCGGGTGGGCGCGCACGGCCTGGCCGAACGCTATCGCAATTGGTTCAAGCGCATTCAAGTTCACTATCACATGTATTCGCCGGGCGAGTGGCAAAATCGATTGGAAGCGCACGGCCTCACGGTCACGCAGCGACGCGGCTATCTCTCGCCGCGCGCGACGCACTATCTGGAATTGGGTCACTACTACGGCCTGCCGAGTTTGATCGGGCGCAAGCTATTTGGCACGTGGGTCGTGTGGCCGTGGCGACCGCGCTTTGCGCTGGAAGAAGCCGTCCTCGCGCCGCGCGTGGCCGAAGACGGTGTGGCAAATTCGGGTTGCTGTTTCTTTGTGGCGGAAAAGATTAATGCGTAATCCGTACTGCGTAATCAACGGGATGTTTACG
>JACRBO010000246.1 GCA_016219235.1 Chloroflexota bacterium | reverse complement strand
TGGTAACCAGTCAACCAGTTACCAGTTGACCGATTACCAATCAACTGCATTGAGGCGCAACATGCTCACCGGCGAACTCGTCAAAGCGACGATCACCAATCTGGACACGAATGATTCGATTGAATGTATGTTCAATCCGAAAGAATACACGTTCACCAAGTCCAACAACTGGTCGCAGTCCAAGACCAAAGGCAAGAACGTGCCGAAGTTGGAATTCAACGGCGGCAATCCCACGGACTTGAAAGTGCAGTTGTTCTTCGATACGTATGAGTCGGGCGAGGATGTGCGCAAGAAGTATACCAATGCCATCTGGCAGTTGGCGATGGTGAACAAGGACAAACAAGATCCCAAGACCAAGAAGAGCCAGCCGCCCAAATGCGAATTCCGCTGGGGTTCGATGTGGTCGTTCAAAGCCGTGCTGGCCGATGTCACGCAGAAATTTACGCTGTTTCTGCCCGACGGCACGCCGGTGCGCGCCACGCTCGATGTGACGTTCCGGCAAACCGAAGATGAGGGCCTGTTTCCCAAGCAAAACCCCACGTCGGGCGGCATGCCGGGTCATCGCACGCGCATCGTAAAGGCCGGCGAAACGCTCGACTGGATCGCGTCGCAAGAATACGGCGAGGCCAAACACTGGCGCTACATCGCCGAAATTAATCGCATCGACAATCCGTTTCAGATGAAACCGGGCACGGTGCTGCAGTTGCCGCCGTTACCGTGAAGCGGTAATTGGTGATCGGTCGATCGGTAATCGGTAATTGGTCAATCGGTTGACTGGTTACCAGTTAACCAGTTACCAATCGACCAGTTACCAATCGACCAGTTACCAATTAACCGATTACCATTTGACCGGTTACCAGTTCACCAATCACTTGAGGAGGCCGCATGGCCGATGGTTTTGAAGGGCTTGAGGTCTGGCAAAAAGCGCACGCGCTGATGCTGCTTGTTCATCAACGAATTGCGCCGTGCTTACCGTCTGATGAGAAATGGGATCTGGCTTCGCAGATTCGCCGTTCGTCGAAGAGTGTTGGCGCGAACATAGCCGAAGGTCATGGCCGATTTTACTATCAAGATAATGTGCGCTTTTGCTATAACGCGCGTGGTTCGCTGGCGGAAACAATTCAGCATCTCATCGCTGCTCGTGATCTGAAATACATCACGGGAGCGTTGTACGATGAAGGCTACACTTTGGCGGGCCAAGTTTATCGCCTGCTGAACGGCTACATCGCTTATCTCAAGCAGCGCAAGATCGGCGAGCATGAACCGGGTGCGAATCTGATCATTCACGAAACGCGTGTCGCGTACGAAGTCGGCGATTGGGTTGAAAAACCTGATGCTTTCACTGATTCACCGATTAACCAGTTACCAATTACTGATTGACCGATTACCAATCAACCGATTACCTGAATGCCAGAAACCTCGTTGCTCTCACACTTTTACTTGAAACTCGGCGGGGCCGACGCGCCCGAAGAGTTGATGCACGATCTCGTCAACGTCGAGGTGGATGACTCGCTGCACATCCCCGATATGTTCACGCTGCAAGTGCGCGATCCGAATATGCAGTGGGTCGATTCGGATCAGTTCGCGATCGGGCAGGAAGTGGAGATACTCGCGTCACCCGATGGGCGAGCGTCGCCCCAGCGGATCATCATCGGCGAGATCACGTCGGCCGAGCCGGATTATCCGTATGGGCAAGCGCCCGTGTTGACCGTGCGCGGTTACGATCGCGCGCATCGACTGCACCGCGGCAAGAAGACGCGCACTTTCCAGCAGATGACGGACAGCGACATCATCACGAAGATCGCGCGCGAATACAGCCTGCGTCCCGAGGTCGATCCGACCACCGAAGTACACGAGTACATCCTGCAAAATAACCAGACCGACTTTGAATTCGTGTATGAACGCTCGCGGCGATTGGGTTTCAACTTTCTCGTCGATGATCGCGCATTGGTGTTCAAGAAACCGGGCAGTATGCCCAGCGAAACCGTCGAGTTGGAATACGGCGTGAGTCTGCGGCAATTTCGCCCGCGCATGAGCACGGGTTCGCAGTTCAAAGAAGTCGTCGTCAAAGGCTGGGATGCCGTCAACAAACGCGAGATCGTGGGCCGCGCCGGACCGAGTGGTGGCGGGGCAGGCGGCGGAGGTGGGGGGACGCTGGGCGCGTTAGGTGGCGCGGCAGGTGCGTTGGGTGGCGCAGCGAGTGCGGCGGCGGGAGCCGCTTCAAGTGCCGCGAGTTCGGCGTTAGGCGCGGCGACCGGCGCAGTAAGCGGAGCGGCGTCATCCGCAGTGAATAGCGTTCAAAGCGCCGCCGAAGAAGCCTTGGGGTTTGCCACGAACAAAGCCGCCGGTTATGTGAGTCAAGGCAAAGCGTTAGCCGAAGGCGCATTGGGATCGGCCATCGCGCAGTTGCCGCCGGAAGCACAGGGCTTAGCCAAATCCGCCGTTGCGCAGGGCATGGCGCTGGGTCAGCAGTATCTATCGGAACAGCTGGGTGATAATGTGATGGGCGTGGCCGAAAAGATCATGTCCGGCGATGCGGCGCAGATCGCGCAAGTGGGCATGGAACTCGGCTCGAAAGCTGTCGAGAAAGCGTTCGGTGAAGCGGGCGTGCTCAACGTCACACAGCATCCCGTTCGATCGCAATCCGAAGCCGATGACTTAGCCAAAGCGATCTTCGGCGAATTGACGGGCGGCAATTTGCAGGCCGAAGGCGTCGCGATCGGTAATCCCAAATTGACGGCGGGCTGCAAGGTCAAACTCAAGTCGCTGGGTACAAAATTCAGCGGCGAGTATTTCGTCAGCCACACGCGCCACACCTATGATTCAGACGACGGCTATCTCACCGAGTTCACCATCAGCGGCAGCAATCCCGATACGTTTGTGGATTTGCTCTTTGGCGGTTCGGGCACGAATCCTGGCATGAACGGCGGCGGCGCGCCCGAGGGCGTGGTCGTCGGCATCGTGACGAACAACAAAGACCCGCAAGGGTTGGGCCGCGTCAAAGTGAAATTTCCGTGGCTGTCCGACGAAGAAGAGAGCAACTGGGCGCGGCTCTCTTCGCCGATGGCGGGCAGCGATCGCGGCCTGTTCATTCTGCCGGAAATCAACGACGAAGTGCTGGTCATGTTCGGGCACGGCGATGTCAATCATCCCTTTGTGATCGGCTCGGTGTGGAACGGTTCGGACAAGCCGCCGCTCAGCGCCGATCAGGCCGTCGATGGTTCGGGCAACGTCGTGCGCCGCATCCTCAAGACGACGGCGGGCCACACCATCACGCTGGACGAATCG
>JACRBO010000245.1 GCA_016219235.1 Chloroflexota bacterium | reverse complement strand
GCGATACTGGGCGGCGGCTTCAAAGTGCATCGCCTCGGCGGCGTTGGTCATCTTGTGTTCGAGGTCGATTACGAGGCCGTCGGTCTTGCCTTCCAGAAAGTGGCATAGTTGATCGAGCGTGGCGCGATATTCGGCTTGCGTCACCGCGCCGATGCACGGCCCGCTGCACAATTTGATGTCGTAGTACAGACAGGCGCGCTTGTCTTGGCCGGTGATCTCGCGATCGCAGGTGAGGTAGGGAAAGGCGCGGCGCAGCGTATCGAGGGTGGCGTAGACGTGACCGGCGTTGGTGAACGGCCCGTAATAGCGCGCGCCGTCCTGCACCATCTTGCGCACGGTCAGCACCTTGGGAAAGGGATTCTGCCACTCGACCTTGATGTACGGATAGCGCTTGTCGTCTTTCAGGCGGATGTTGAAGTGCGGCTTGTGCCGCTTGATCAGATTCGATTCCAGCAGCAGCGCTTCCAACTCGGAATCGGTGATGATCCATTCCAGATCGGCGATCTCGGCGACGAGGCGCTGGGTCTTGGTGGAATCCACGGTCGTATGGAAGTACGATCGGACGCGGTTGCGCAGATTGATCGCCTTGCCGACGTAGATCAGCTTGCCGTTGGCATCGAAGTATTGATAGACGCCGGGCCGGGTGGGCAGCGTCTTGAGTTTTTCGGCGACTTTTTCGGTGGGCATGACGAGGAAATTGTAACACAGACAAAATAGCCCGATCCAGTCAGGATCGGGCTGTAGGCAACTTCACAAATGTCGATTACTTGGTCTTGATCATGCCGGTCTTGTAGGCATACCAGCCGGCCGCTGCAATTGCGCCGCCGACGCCGCCACGGATCAAATCGCCTAGCACGTCGCCGATCCCGTAGGCAAAACCCAGGCCCAGAATGCCGCTGAAGCGAATGCCGATGGCAATCATCGAGACGACGCCATAGACCAGACCGACGACCGCGCCCAGAATGGCGCCGTTAACGGCTACGTCCACGATCGTGGGTCGGGGATTTTCGTTGATGACTAGATTGACATACCAATATCCGGCGAAGGCCGCCACAGCCCAAAACAGAATACCGACAATGCCACCCAGAGCGCCGAGCAGCCACAACGCACCACCGATCGCCGCCGCGATGACGGGAATCGTTCCGGCTTTGATCAAATTCGTCTTGTCGAGCTTGAACTGAAACTGTCCGCCTTGCATGGTAGTTCTCCTCTTGCGTATGAGATAGCCTATTGTAGACCAAAAGCATATATCTGCGCAAGTGGGGCGACGGTTAAATTTGCGTTACACTTTCAGCCCACGCCGATCGAGACGCGCATGGCGACCAGCGCCGTGATCTCGATGAGGCCCAGCGCCAGCCCGAACAGCATCGGCAGCGCCAGTTGCCGCCACGTGTTGACGGCGTTTTCCATCTTCCGCACGCTGAGCATGATCACGGAGTTGAGCAGCGACAACAGCAGTAGAATGCCGCCAATCGTGATGACCGAGACCGGGATCAACATCTGATCAGTGAAGGCCAGCACAATCGCGATCTCGATGGCGACTACGATCAGGATCAGGCCGAGTTCGCGCCAGTTCTTGATCGTGCGCTCGCCGCTGGGTTCGGCCCAGATGGCGGAGTTGAAAACGGGCGGAAACAGCGCGCTCAACGCCAGGCCGTACAGCGTGCCCGTGATGAGGCGAATGACATTCGTGGTGTGATACAGCTGCGGCGCGCCGGGGATGATTGAGATGGTGGAGTTCACGCCATCGATGCCCATGATGACGATGAAGCCTACCAGCAGCACGACGATCGGTTCCGGCGGCAGCCGGGCGGCTTTGGTGCGGCCGCGCAACAGCAGGAAAATGATCCCCGTGATGAAACCCAGATACATACCCGTGCAGCGCGCGCACAAGGGATACTGATGCTCGTGGGCGATGAACGACCGATCGGGCATTTGATGGCACAAGGCGTAGCCAATCCATTTGGCTTTGCCCAGCCACGACTCCGGCGGCACAGTCACAAACACGGCCACGATGGAGAGCAGGCCGCCCGCAAACAACGCGCGGGGCAGACGCGACCAGGGTGAAGTGGGGAGATCGGAAACGGAATCGGAATCGACAGGCGCAGGAGAAGCCGACATAGCGAACCTTTGGGTTGCAGTCCTAACCGTTAGAGTTGCGTCATTATAGCATAGCGATCTACGCTTAACTGGCGTGGTTACTTTCGTAAGAGCGGCAAATACACGTCGAAAGCATTCAGTATTGCCGCCACGCTGCGATTCAGCACTCGCCCCAGGCCATCATTCAGTAGGACCGTGTTGACGATGGCAGTGGGCAGGGTAATGGCACTGCTGGTCGTCATGATATACGTCACTGTCACGCGGCGTGTCGATGAGACCACGCCCGTCCACGTCAACACGTTGCCGCTTAAGCCCCAACTGCCGCTTGAGGCGTTGACGCTGCCCGCGATGAAGGAAGCATTGAGGGGCAGAGCGTCCGTCACACGCACGGCGCTGAGCAGCGGGCCGGGGTTAGTCAAAACGATCGTGTACGTCAATGCCGCGCCCGGCTGTGGCTGCGAGTGGCTCACTGTCTTGTAAGACGAATCGAGCGAGCCACTGTTATCGATCGGGGCGGGGGCTAAGCCGGTGCGTTGATAATTGCCACGACCGGTGCCCCACAGGATACGGGCGTTGGCCGAATCGCCGAGGTCGTAAGCGACCAGCCCCTTATTGATCGTGCCCACCAGCAATTCAAGATCGAGATCGTTGTCGATGTTGGCGATGGTGGGCGCGGCCAGCGATCCCCCGCGATCATCGCCGGTGTCGCGCGGCAAATCGATCGACTGGATCAGATTCCCGTCCCAGCTGACGATATAGAGTTTGCCCGCCGCGTTGCTGCCGTTTTCTGTCCACGAGGCAAAGATCACTTCGGCTTTGCCGTCGTGATTCAAATCCACCACGATCGGCTCGGTGGCAAACCGATAGAATCCTTCGGCGGGTTGATACACTTCAAACGGCCAACTGCCGTGCTCGCTTTTGTCCAGCCAGTAAGCGTGGACGCGCCCATCGTAGGACGGATACAGAATTTCCTTCAACCCGTCGCCATCCAGATCGGCGACGACGGGATTGGGCACATTGTTCTCGATCAGGTTGTAGTCTTCGCTCAGGGGCGCGGCTGCGCTATCGGGCGTGGGGATGACCGTCCAATCGTGCGTGGCGTCTTTCCAGCGCGTGCGATCGGCGTTGAAGATGAAGGGCATCTCGTACAGATCGGTGTACGGACTGGTGCCACAGTTGTAGACGTTGCCGACGATGATGATCTCCAATGTGCCGTCGCCGTTCACATCCGCCATGGTCGGCGCGCTGTTCGCCATGTTGGGGCGATGCTCGACGCCGCAGTTGGCGTAACCGCGCAGATCGACGGCATGATCGACATGCACGCCCACGCGCGCCCACGGCTTGTTCTGCCCGCCGATTTGCCCGTAAATCGAACTCGCGCGTAAGGCCGATCCGTTGGCGTGATAGGCGACGACGTAGTGAGTATCGTTAGGCCCGATGATGTCGCCTTGCCCGTCGCGATCGACATCGGCCACCCCGACGTTTTCATTGAAGCAGCCGGCCGCGTAGCCTTCCGTGTTGCTATCGGTCTGGCGCGGCCAGCCGGACCGCAGCACGCCCGTATGCTCGTACACGAACCACTGATTGTCCGAGCGCGTGGAGCACACCACGATTTCTAGATCGGCATTCGCGTCAATATCGGCCACGGCCAGGCTGCGGATTTCGTTCGACGTACCGGTCGGTCGAATATGCCAGCCGCTTACAGCCGATCCGTTGGCGTTGTACACGTCAATGTAGCCGCCGCCGTTGGCCGTGACCACCTCCAGCGTGCCATTGTGATCGAGATCGGCCACGACGATGCCCGGCCACAGGCGGCCGGTGTTCGTTGTGCTCCATTTCAACGTGCCGCTGAAGCCGTTCACGGCCATCAGTGTGTAGCCGCCCCATAACACTTCCTGGCGGCCATCTTTGTCCAGATCGGCCACGGCGGGCGAGGCGTACCAGCCGGTTTCGCACCAGTCCGGATAGCAGCGTTGCCATTTGAGCGTCAGCGTGTAAGCCGGCGCGGCGCGGAGAACCTGGTTTGCCACGCTCAAAGCCACGGCGGCGACGATGAGAGCGGCTGTAAGACGGAGAATCTTCATGGCGGGCTCCTGAAAGGGTGCTTGAGTGCAGACTTGAAATAGATTGTACTCAGGGGTGAGCGGCGAAACTATAGGCCATTATTCCCCCACGACCGCTGACGCCTCAAAAAGTCATTTGAGTTTTAGCCGTTTTTGAGGTATCATCTGCATCCGAATCTAAATACGGGAGTCGATCCAAAATGAAGGTGTTGTTGAAGCGTGACGTTACCAAGTTGGGCAAAGCCGGTGTTGTCAAGAACGTGGCCGATGGCTATGGCCGGAATTATCTGATTCCGCAGGGTCTGGCCACGCTGGCCACCCCCGGCGCGTTGAAGCAGGCTGAAACTCTATCCAGAGCCGAGCAGAAGCGGCAGGCCGCGTTGGCGTCGGAAGCCTCCAGTCTGGCCGAGCAGCTGGCGCAGATTTCACTGTCATTCAAGATGCGTGCAGGTGAAGCGGGCAAACTGTACGGCTCGGTGACCTCGCAGAACATCGTCGATGAAGTCAAGCGGGTGGCCGGTCTCGATGTGGACCGCCGCAAGGTCGAACTGCGCGAACCGATCCGCGCGCTGGGCGTGCACAAAGTCGCCGTGCGTCTGGCCAGCGAACTCGCGCCGGAAATTACCGTCAACGTCGTCCGCGAAGACACCTCGTACGGCGAAGCGGCTGCGGCTCCTGCGGCGGCCCCCGTCGTGGCCGAGCCGGTCGCCGCGACCACCGCATCTGAGGCAACCGCATCTGCGGCAACCGCCGTGGCTGAGGACGAATCAGCCGCGTAGCCACTTCGGATAATATCCGAAAGCCCATGACAGACGTCGGATCACAACTGCGCGCCGCGCGCGAAGCCCAGGGCCTGACCATTGCGCAGGCCTTCAAAGCTACGCGCATCAAATCGGTCTATCTGGAAGCGCTCGAAGCGAATCGCATCAGCGCGCTGCCCGGCCCGGTTCAGGCGCGCGGTTTTGTGCGTTCCTATGCCAACTACCTCGGCCTGAACGGCGAGACCCTGGCTTCGACGCTGGATGCGCTGGGGCCGGTTACTCCGGTAGCGCCTCCACCGGTAGTTAAGCCGTCCGCACCGGTGACCGTCAAGCCGTTGACGCCCGCGCCCGATCGATCGGTGCCGCGTCCCACGCGCTCGATTGAGCTGCCGTCGATCCCTAAAATTTCACTGGGGGGCAATCGGGATACAGCGCCGGCTTCACCAGGCGGCATCCCTACGTCAGTGTTGATCATTGGCGCGCTGGTGCTATTTGTGATCGGCGCGTTCTTGATTGTTTCCGCGTTGACGAGTGGGGCGCGGCCATTGCCCACGCCCGATTCCACTGTGCCCCTGACTGGCGAGACTCGCCTGGCCGATATACCTTCGGTGCTGGCGCAAGCGTCGGCCGCACCGGTGTCGCTCACGCTGACCGCCAGCGAGCACGTGTGGTTGCGCGTCATCCGCGACGGGCAGACGGCCTTTGAAGGGCTGATGACGCCGAACGAAACGCGCGACTGGATCGCCGCCGATCAAGTGATCGTGGAAACAGGCAATGCCGCGGCGCTGAAGGTGGATGCCCGGACCCGATCGGGTGTGCTGGGCCAACGCGGCCAGATCGTTGCCCGGGCCTGGAGTCGCAGCGGCAGTGAAGATGTGCCATTGGCCGCCGCGCTGAGTAATCCATCTGTTCCGGCCGTGACTCTGTTTTCGTCCACACAGCGGCCCTGAGTTGTTCTGATAGCCACCTTGCGCGAATCTCACGAACGGTCTTCGTGGGATTCGTGTCTTTTTAGCCGGGGGAACCGTGAAGTCCAAACAGTACTTTCTCCTGTCACTCGGCTGCGCCAAAAACTCGGTCGATTCCGACAGCATGGCGCAGCTGCTCAATCAATCCGGTTACACGCCCGTCGAACAACCCGACGAGGCCGCGATCCTGATCGTGAACACGTGCGGCTTTATCGGGCCGTCGCGGGCCGAATCGATCCGATCGCTGCGTGAACTGGCCGAAGGCAAGAAGCGCCGGCAAACGTTGATCGCCGCCGGCTGCCTCTCACAAATCTGGGGCACGCAGCTGGTGGAAGAAGTCCCCGGCATCGACGGCGTGATCGGCACGCGCCGCTGGATGGACATCGTCGAGTTCACCGATAAACTCCGCACAACGAAACATCCTGAGCCGCTGTATCACTTGCCGGAAGAAGCCAGAGTCGTCGGCGCGGACGAGCATGGCGCGCTGCGCGTGTCGGTGTCCGGCGTCAGCGCCTATCTCAAAATCGCCGATGGGTGTCGACGGCCCTGCGCTTTCTGCTCGATCCCGCGCATCAAGGGCACCGCCGTGTCGCGCCCGCCCGAAGCCATCATCCACGAAGCGCAAGTGCTGGCCGAACATGGCGTGCGTGAAGCGATCCTGATCGCGCAGGACCTGACGGACTACGGCCATGATCTGGGACTAAAAGACGGCCTGCCGAATTTGCTCGAATCGATTTGCGACGCCGCGCCGGAGTTGAAGTGGCTGCGGCTGATGTATCAGTATCCCGGCGCGATGACGGATCGCTTGATCGAAGTGATGGCCGCTCGGCCGCAGATTGCCCACTACGTCGATATTCCTTTGCAGCACGGTCACCCCGAAACACTCAAGCGCATGCGCCGCCCCGCCAACATCGAGTGGGTGTATCGCACGCTGGAGAAAGTGCGCGTGGCGATGCCCGACGTGGCGATTCGCACCACATTCATCGTCGGTTATCCCGGCGAGACCGAAGCCGAATTTGAAGGGTTATTGCAGTTCGTGCGGGACCTGGAGTTCGATCGGGTGGGGGCATTCCAATACTCGTTTGAGCCTGGCACGCCGTCGGCTGATCAGGCGGGGCAGTTGCCGGAAGAAGTCAAACAGGAACGCTATCAGCGCTTGATGGAAATGCAGCAGTCGATTTCGCTGAAGAAGAATCAGGCGCAGGTGGGCCGCACGCTTGAGGTGCTGATCGAAGGGCAGGGCGATGGCCTGACGCTGGGTCGCACTTATCGTGATGCGCCCGAGATCGACGGGCTGGTCATCTTGCAGGGCACAATTCCGTCAGGCGAATTCGTGCCGGTCAAGATCGACGGTGCGATGACGTATGACCTGAGCGGACACGTGGTGTTGAATGAGCCGCAGGTGATTACGCTGCGCAGCTGACGAGAAATGAGCCCCAGCGGGATGCTTCGCGGTGACGAGTGAATAGCAAAACGGGCACGATGCCATCATCGCGCCCGTGCTATTTCAAGGCGAAGTCATTCATCGAGCAGAATTTTGCGCGAACTGTGGATAACGGCCAGAACATCAATCTGCGATGGTTTGATGCCGTAGATGATGCGATACGAGCCTTCGAGCACTTCACGGATGGCGTCTCGATCGAATTCGGGCACGCTGCGTCCCGCGTACGGAAACGCCCCAATCTGTTCTGAGCGTCGCGTTAATCGATCGACTGTGTGCTGCGCGTAGTCTGGCGATGTCTGCGCGATGTAGTCGTGGACCGCGCGAAGGTTGGCGATGGCGCGATCGGTCCAGAAGACCTTCATTGTGGCAATCCAAAGTTCTTTCGGACTTGCTCAACGCTGATTACGCGTCCGGCCTGGCTGTCCGCCAACCCCGCTTCGATCGCCTGGCGAACGTAAATCTCGTGCATGAGATCATCCCAGGTTGAATTTTCGGGTAACGCTTCAACGAGTTTGCGGGCTTCTTCTTTTACACTCGGCATTTCCATTGGCTCATCCCTTTCGCTGCACAGTGAGCTCACTGGCTCACTGTGAATGATTATATCAGATATGATTGGCGGTACCCGGTGAACTGAGTCCAGGTCAACAGCCACAGGTAGAAGGTGTTCGCTACTGGACGGTGCTCACCAGAAACACGGTGGACAGCACGATCACCAGCACCATCAGGTCGGCGCGGGCCTTGCCGCCAGACGACTTGCGTGAGCAGACGAACACCAAAATCAGCATCAGCCACAAGAAGATTTCCATTCCGCGCCTCCCGTTGAGTGTGTGCACACTGTTGGTGGTGTGCCTTACACTCTCTGGACGCCGACGGTTTGGAAAAGGTTGCACGCCTACAGCTGTGAAAAAATTCTTGAGGCGCACTGGCGGGTGGAACTTCCGTCGATAATTCAGCGTCACTTAACCGGAGTAAACGGAGGTCATAACCATGAAGACCAAACTGCTTATCTTAACCTTGAGCATGCTGCTGGCGGCTTGCGCACCAGCCACCTTCACTTCGCCGCTGCCGGCGGCTCCGGCGTCGCCCATTCAGCCGCCTGCGCGCGATATCACCATCGAGCCGATCCAGATCGAACAAGTCGAAGTGCGTATCGCCGAGTCGTTTCCGGTGCAGGTGTTCGCGCAGGTGAGAGGCATCGTCGGCGACGGCTGTTCCAGCGCGCTGCCGGCTGAGCAAAAGCGCGAGGGCAACACCCTCACGCTCATGATTAACCGTCAGCGTCCGACCGACGCCATCTGCACGCAGATCGCCAAAATCTACGATGAAAACATCCGCCTGGAAGGGGATTTCCCGGCGGGCGAGTATACACTCAAAGTCAACAGCGTCACGCAAACCTTCACTGTCAACTGAAGTGAGTACAAGACAGTTGAACCGCCGTCAAAAACTTACGCTGGACGTGCTGCGCGTCGGGCATGCCGGGCGCGCGGAATCAGGCCGCGTTCCGGCGCAAACAAAAACGCCAGCATGAAAATCGAAGTGGCGACCAACACCACGGCCGCGCCCGATGCCACGCTGAGATAGAAACTCAAGTACAGGCCCACCACGCTCGACACCGCGCCGATGATGGCCGCGACGATCATCATCGACGACAGGCGGCGCGTTAGCAGATAGGCGGCCGCGCCGGGCGTCACCAACATCGCCGACACCAGCCCCACGCCCACGGTTTGCAGCGACACCACGATCGTCAACGCCAGCAGGATGAGCATGAAGGTGCGCAGCCGTTCGGCGGGCAGGCGCAACGTCGCCGCCAGGATCGGATCGAACGAGATCACCAGAAATTCTCGATAGAGAACAACGATCGTGCCCAGGACGAATGCGCCCAGCACCGCCGTGATCAGCAGGTCGCTGGTGCTGACGCCGAGCACATTGCCGAACAGGATGTGCGTCAGATCGACGGCGTAGGTGCGGATGGTGCTGATCAACAATACGCCCAGCGATAGCGCGGCCGCAAACAAAATCCCGATCGCGGTGTCCTCCTTGATCGTCCCTTGCCGCGACAGCGCCCCAATGAGCAGGGCGACGACGACGGCGGCCACCAACGCCCCGATGAGCAAGTTGCCGTTCAACAGATACGCAATCGCTACACCGGGGAGAATGGCGTGAGCGAGCGCATCGCCCAGAAAAGCCATACCGCGCAGAACCACATAGCTGCCCATGATGGCGCACAAGACGCCCACCATCACCGCCGCCAATAGGCCGCGCTGCATGAATTCATAGGTAAGAGGCTTCGTTAGAAACTCGATCATAGATATTCAACGACCTGTCTGGTGGCGCAGACGGCGATCGGTTGTCAATAATCCGGTGCGCCACCTGACAGGTCTTTTAGTCCGGCGGACAACAGTCGTCCACCAGCGCCATGCCATTGGGCAGCATCAACACCTGACCGCTAAACGCCTGCCCCAACGCTTGCGGCGTAAAGACCTCGTCTACCGCGCCGTAAGCCACCACGCGATGATTGAGCAACAGCACTTGCTTGAAGCGCGCCGCGGCCAGATTCAGGTCGTGCGTGGAGATCATGATCGTCACGTCCTGCGTGTTCAGATCGTCCAACAGATCCAGCGTGGCTTCTTGCGTGGCAGCATCCACTCCGGTGAAGGGTTCATCCATCAACAGGATGTGCGGCTCCTGCGCCAGCGCCCGCGCCAGAAACACGCGCTGCTGCTGTCCGCCCGACAGTTCACCGATCGACCGTTTAGCCAGATCGGCGATGCGCAGCTGCGCGAGACTGTGAAGCACGATCTCCCGATCGAGTTTGGTGGGCCGCTTAGTCCAACCCAGCTGACCATAGCGGCCCATCATCACCACATCGCTCACCGTGACGGGAAAGCGCCAATCGATGTCATTGCGCTGCGGCACGTAGGCCACGCAGTCTTGATGCGCGCCCAGCGGCAGGCCGTGAATCAGCACCTCGCCGCGCCGCGCCGGCAGCAAACCCACCAGCACCTTGAATAGCGTGGATTTGCCCGCGCCGTTCGGCCCGCCAATGGCGACGCGCGCGCCGTGCGGCACCTGGAACGAAACGTCGTCCAGGATCAGCGCGCCGTCATAGCCCGCCGAGACGTTGCGCAACTCCAGTCGGGCCGGCTCGCCGGCAATTGCTGACTGTTGATTGCCGATTGCTGATGGAGCGCTGCGCCTGATCACTTTTCACCTAACACTTTTAACACGTCACTCATCACTCGTTACAAATTACTTCAACGCTTTCACAATGGCGGCCACGTTGGATTGAATCATGTCGATGTAGGTGGGCGCCGGACCGCGCGCGTCGCTGAGCGAATGGCTGTACAACTCGGTAACGACTTTAATGCCGGTTTCGCTGGCGATTTGCTGCGCCAGCTGCGGATTGGTGCCGGTCTCTAAAAAGATGGCCGACGCGCCGGTGGCTTTGATCTGATCGATCAGCCGCGCCAGTTGCTGCGCCGACGGCGCGGAGCCGGTGCTGACGCTGGGAATGATCGTGCCGATGACCTTGAAGCCGTAGCGATCGGCAAAGTAACCGAAGCTTTCGTGATTGGTCACGATCAGCCGGCGGCTTTCAGGAATGGTCGCGACTTGATCGCGGATGGTCTGATCGAGCGCCTTCAATTGCTGAATGTATTTATCGGCGTTCGCGCCATAATACACCGCAGTCGCCGGATCGATCTTCCGCAACGCGTCGCGGACGTTCTCCACGTACTTGACGGCGTTGTTGGGATCCAGCCAGAAATGCGGATCGCCCTCATCGTGATGATGGCCGCCCGACGGGCCGATGAGCAGCGTGGCTCGATCGGTAGTGAAGCCTGTCAAAGCAATGACGTACTGGCCGTCCTTTTCAAGTTCGAGAATATAGCCTTGCGTCAAATTCGCGCACGACACACTTAACGTGGTCTCGATGTCGATCGGCGTGCCATCGGCGGCGGTGTTGACGCTCACTTGTCCGACACCTGTAACGATCTGGAAGTCGTCCGATACGTCGGTGGCATACTTCAGATAGCCCGCGTAAGTGCCATCGGCTTGTTTGCCCAGCACCACGTTGAACAGGCCGGACTCGGCGGGCAGATCGACGGGCGACTGCGCAGTAATGCCGCTGACCGCGTCTTGCGCAGTCGCTTCGTCAACGGCAGCGCACATCGCATCCGCCAGATCGTCATCACTCATCACGGCCTCTTCGCCTTCACGCGCGGTGCGACCAACCAGACCCGCCGACGCCTCAATCATAATGCGTTCGCCGCCAGCGTTTTCCAGCAGTTCGTCCAGGAAGCCCTCGAAGCCCGAGCCGTTGATGATGAGCACAGTGCTGTCGGCGACGGTCGCCACGTCTTGCGGTGTCGGCTCGAAACTGTGCGGATCAACTCCGATCGGCATCAGCGATTTGACGGTGGCGCGTTCACCGGCCACGTTCTGCGCGATGTCGGCCAGGAATGTTTCGGCCGCCACGACGTTTAACGCGGGCACGGTTGCCCTGGCCGGAGCGGGCGCCGATTGGCAGGCCGCCATGACGATTGCCAAGAACAACATCAATCCTAGTTTGCGAATCATCTTCTTCATCTCTCCTCAATTTGTTTGTTTTCCTTGCTGAGGGCCGATGAGCATGCTACAATGACCCGCGCAAGGTGGCACACACCGTGTTCACACTTTGCAGCGAGCGGATGAGGTGGCAGCCTCGTCCGCTCATTTGTTGGTTTTGTAGGTCAAGTTGCCAACTTGACTTACTTCCTCTGGCTCTGTTGGTCGAGTTGCCAACTTGACCTACTTCTTTTTCTGGCACCTGGGGCAGCGCCCCACTAACTCCAGCCAGTGCTGGTCGATGGCAAACCCCGTTTGCGCGGCCAGCCGATCGAGCATCGCCGTTAGATCGCAGCCCTCAAATTCGATCGTCGTCTGGCAGTTGGCGCAGATCAGATAGTGTCCGTGCTCGATCGCCGTCGGGGCGAAGGCCTCGCAGCCGTCCTCCAGATGCACGCGGCGGATCGTGCCCAGCTGCTCCAAAATCTCCAACGTCCGATAGACCGTGGTCAGCCCCAGGTCCGGGCACTCGCGGTGGGCTTTGGCAAAGACTTCGGCGGCGGTCAGGCGCGTGTTGGCCAGCGTCATCACCTCAACCACCGCCCTGCGCTGGCGCGTGAGTTTGTAACCGTGTTGATTGAGTTGGGCAGCGAGCGTATCGCGATCGAGTTGCATAGTGTTTGTAATTGAAAATCATTTTCAATTAGGCAGAGAGATTGTAACACGGGCTGACACAGGCGTCAAGGATTTGAAGTTACCCAAATTGTGTATTGCAGTGCGCCCCCCGCGATGCTATAATCGCGCGCATTCTCATAATCACCGGCTTGATGGGCGGTAGTCTTTTATGAGGCAGGGGAGGTGGAATGGCCGAATATGCGGTTGAATTGCGGGACGTCGTCAAGGAGTTCGCGGATCCGGGCAAGGCTGGCGAATGGGTGGCGGCAGTCAACCACGTAACGCTTCAAATTCGTGATGGTGAATTCTTCTCCTTGCTCGGCCCGTCAGGCTGTGGCAAAACCACCTCGCTGCGGATGATTGCGGGTTTCGAACTCCCGTCGTCCGGCGAGGTTTTTATTCATGGCAAGCCCATGGGCAAGACGCCCCCCTATCAACGTCCCGTCAATACGGTCTTCCAGAACTATGCTTTGTTTCCCCACATGACCATCGGCGAGAATGTGGCTTTTGGCCTGCAAATGAAGGGTGTCGAGAAAACCGACATCGAGCCGCGGGTGAAAGAAGCTTTACGCATGGTGCGCCTGCCCGGCTATGAAAAGCGCAAGCCGCGCCAACTGTCCGGCGGCCAGCAGCAGCGCGTGGCGCTGGCGCGGGCGCTGGTCAACCGGCCGGAAGTGCTGCTCCTGGATGAACCCCTCGGCGCGCTGGACCTGAAGCTGCGCAAGGAGATGCAGCTGGAATTGAAGACGCTGCAGCGCGAAGTCGGCATCACCTTCATTTACGTGACGCACGATCAAGAAGAAGCGCTCACCATGTCCGATCGGATCGCGGTGATGAATCGCGGCAAAGCGTTGCAGATCGGTCAGGCGGGCGATATTTACGAAAGCCCCAACTGCCGCTTTGTGGCCGACTTCATCGGCGATACCAACTTCATCGGCGGCAAAGTCAAATCTCAAACCGGCCGATCGGTGATCGTGGCCCTGGGGGACGGCTCGACGTTGCGCGCCGATTGCGACGGCAGCGTGGCGGCGGGCACGGAAGTCAGCGTCGCGGTGCGACCGGAGAAGATGAACATCAACTCCTCGGCTCAACTGGACAATGCCTTCAAGGGTCGCGTGATCAGCGTGGTGTACATCGGCACGGATACCCACTACGGCGTGAGCATTGCCAACGATCAGCTGGTGCGCGTGCGCGAGCAAAACAACATGCCTGGCTCGCGGCCGCTGGCGCAGCAGGGCGACGAGTTGACGGTGAGCTTCGATGCCGCCGCCGCCCGGATCCTGACGGAGTAACGCCATGCTCCAACGACTTCGCGAAAACAAGTCGCTGCAGGGCACGCTGCTCGTTTCGCCGGCGCTGCTGTGGATGATCGCGCTGCTGATCATCCCGCTTATCCTCATCGTGATCACGTCGTTCGGGCAGCGCGACGCCGACGGCAACGTGATCTATACGTTCACGCTGGACAATTACATCCGCTTGATGGGCTACACCACAGACTGCGGTGAGGCCGCTTCACCGTGCTTCAATTCGCTGTATGTGGACATCCTGACGCGCTCGGTGGGCCTGGCCTTCGCCACGACCATCGCCGTCATCGTGCTGGGCTATCCGCTGGCGTACTTTGTGGCGCGTGCGCCCGTCAAGCGCCGCAGCACGCTGCTGTTCCTGATTTTGATTCCGCTGTGGACCAACTTCGTCATTCGCGTGTACGCCTGGATCCGCATCCTGCGCGCCTTCGATATGTTGTATACACCGGAAGCGGTGCTGGTGGGCATGGTCTATGAGTTCCTGCCGTTCATGATCTTGCCCATGTACACGTCGCTGGAAAAGATCGATCCGTCGCTGTATGAGGCGGCGGCCGATCTGGGCGCGGGCGCGTTGCGGACATTCTTCCGGGTGACGCTGCCGCTGTCGCTGCCGGGCGTGGTGGCCGGGACGATCCTGGTGTTTGTGCCCGTCATGGGCACGTTTGTCGTCTCCGATATTCTGGGCGGCAAGCAGTTTGTGCTGGTGGGTAACTTGATCCAGCGGCAGTTCCTGGATGCCCGCGACCCGACGTTCGGCTCGGCCTCGTCCATCATCCTGATGATCATGACGTTGATCGTGATGATCATCTACACGCGGAAGTTCGGCTTCGGCGAGGAGATTGCCATCACATGAGCAGCCGTCGATCCCCCTTACTGACGTTGTTTACGTTCATGGTGTACGTGTTTCTGTATGCACCGATCGTGGTGCTGATCATCTTTGCCTTCAACTCGTCGCGGCAGAACGTGGTGTTTGAAGGCGTCGTCAACCGCGGCCCGTGCGGCCCGTTCTACTGGTTCTGCCAGCTGGCCAGCAATAACGACGCGATCGAGGCGGCGGGCAATACGCTGGAGATCGCCATCACCTCGACGATCTTCTCGACCATCATCGGCACGATGGCAGCCCTGGCCTTGCAGCGGTATCGCTTTCGCCTGAAGTTCCTGTCGGAAGTGTCGCTGTATATCCCGATCGTGATCCCGGAAATCGTGATGGGCATCAGCCTGCTGGTGTTGTTCAATGCCGTGTTTACGGGATTGAACAATGCCTTCGGGCTGGCGGGCGATGGCCGATTGGGGTTGGGTGTGGGCACGGTGATCGTGTCGCACATCGCGTTCAGCGTGCCGTTTGTGGTGCTGACGGTGCGCGCGCGCTTGCACAGTTTCGATAAGGCCGTGGAAGAGGCCGCGATGGACCTGGGCGCAAACGAGTGGGTGACGTTCTGGCGCGTGACGCTGCCGCTGATCATGCCGGGTGTGATCTCCGGCGCGATGCTGGCGTTCACGCTGTCGCTGGACGATTTCATCATCACCTTCTTCACCAACGGCCCCGGCTCCACAACGCTGCCGATCTATGTGTATGGTCTGCTGCGCCGTACCATTACCCCGGAGGTCAATGCGTTGTCCACGGTCTGGATTGTGGTAGTGTTGCTGGCGGTATTGATGTCGCGCCGCCTGCAGCAGCGGAATGCTTAGGGTAACAGACGCGCGGTAATCGCTGAAGGCCGATCGGACCGGCCGCCGGCCGCGCGAAACGAATCATTCTCTTGAGGAGGAGAACATGTTACATCGAAAGTCGCTCGAAAAAATTATTGTCGCTTTAGCCGCGCTCAGCCTGATCGTGTCGGCGTGCGCCCCGGCG
>JACRBO010000244.1 GCA_016219235.1 Chloroflexota bacterium | reverse complement strand
TCAACTTCTTACTCACTCGCAAAAACTCGATGGCTATTTACCAAAATGGGAATTGATCTAAGCACGACTCCTCCCGCGCTTAGCCCAACTCCTCCCAAATTCGCAAAAACTCGATTGCTATTTGCGACAATAGGAGTTGATCTAAGCGCAACTCCTGCCGTGCCAAATACGACTCCTCGCGCGCTTAGATCGACTTCTTCTCCGCTTGCAAAAACTCGATTGCCATTTATCAAAATAGAAGTTGATCTAAATACAACTCCTGTCGTGCCAAATACGACTCCTTGCGCGCTCAGATCGGCTCCTTGCCTATTCGCAAAAACTCGATGGCTATCTACTATAATACGAGTATTACTAAAGTCCTCTTGATTGCCGCAGATCGGGTCGCTAAACTGAGTGGGACCATCGGGCGGGCACGCGCAAGCGCGAGCCGCCAAACTCACGGTCAAGGAGATCGTCATGGCTTTTCGGAAGCGGATGTCATCGGCGTTGGATAAAGCGAATGAGCGCTCGTCGGCCTTGAAGGGCATCGCCGCGCCGCTCGAACTGGGCGGCGGTTTGACGCTGGTCAACTACGATGCCAGGATTGCCGGGGTCAAGGGCAAGCTCGACAACTACAATACGCTGCTCTCGCAGGCCGACCGGATCAGTGATGAGTTGGATGGGCTGGAGAAAGAACTGATCGATCTCAACGAGCGCATGTTGACGGGCGTCGCCACGCAGTTTGGCAAGGACAGTCCGGAATATGAGGCGGCCGGCGGCACGCGCAAGAGCGAGCGCAAGAAGCCGCAGCGCAAATCCCTGCCGCCCACCAGCGGGGCGTAGATCGAAGCAAATAAGATAACGGGCGAGTCATTTTTGACTCGCCCGTTTTTATTGTATAACTCGACTCCCTTGAAAAAAAGCCCCGGCCGCCGTCTGGCCATGTCCCATTCGCTATTGGCGAGTGGGTGGCCCGCCTGGTGCTGGCGACGTTGCGCCGTTCGGATTCGCGCCGGGGACGGCGCTTTGAGCAGTGAGCGCACATTGCCCCGGCGGTTTTGGTTTTCACTCGTTACTCGTCATCGCGCAGCATCCCAGTGGGACTCGTCACTCGTTACTCGTCACTCGTTACTCATCACTCATCACTCATCACTCGTCACTCATCACTCATTTATCTCCTCTCGATAGAACCTGCACACGAAAAAGTTATCCTGTAACCAGATAGTCGAACAGGCTATACTACACAGATGGAGGCTTACAATGTTCAAGTTCAAGAAGGTTATGGGATTAGCAACTCTGGCAGCGATTGTGGCGGCGTTGGGGATCAGTTCAGCGGCGATGGCGCAGACCACCACCACGCCGACGCCTACGGCCCCGACGACGCAGGCGGCCCCGTTGGGGCATCGCGGCGGGTTCGGCTTACGCAGCCAGGCGGCGCTGGACGCGGCCGCGAAAGCGCTGGGCATGACGGCCGATGATCTGCAGGCGGAACTGTGGGGCGGCAAGACGTTGTCGGATCTCGCTACCGAGCAGGGCGTCGACATCGCGGATGTGCAGGCGGCGGTTCAAGCGGCCGAGAAGGCCGAAGCGAAGACCTCGATTGAAGCCGCAGTGACGGCGGGCACCATCACCCAGGCCAAAGCCGACTGGCTGATCGACGGGCTGGACGCGGGTTACTGGGGGCCGGGCGTTGACGGTGGCAAAGGCCTCGGCCTCGGGCTGGATGGCGGCATGGGGCGTGGCGGCCATGGCGGGCGCGGCGGCTTCGGCGGATCGAACAGCGTCGCGCCGGACAGTAACAGCACCACGCCCGGCACTACCGCTCCCAGCGGCGCGGCGTTCTAACTTCAATCACGTAGCACCCACGAAGAGCGTGTCCGGGCTAGCCCAGCCGGACACGCTCTTTATTTGTACCTGATTCAGTTCATCACAAGGCTTAAGCGATGCTGTCGTTGGCCGGGAACCTTTCGATTCGCGCAGCGTCCTATCAGTGACGCGACCGATTGATCGCAAGTTGGATCGGCGCGCGAAGGATCGACTATGAGGCGCAGCACTTCAATGTCGCTCGCGGGACTGTTGTTAATCTTGAGCGCGGGTTGGTGGCTGTTTACTGGGCTGGCGCCCGCCTCGACCGAGGTACCGGTCGTGTTGCCCGCCGGCTGGGGTGAAGACGTAGCCGCCGGGAAACCCATCATTGCCCGGCGGGGCGGCATTACACATGGGGCCTGGGGCAACGCAAACGACGCCGTCGATTATGGCACGCCGACCGATCGGCCGAACGGCGGCCGTTGGGCCAATAGCACAAACGAGGGCGATGGCACATACGAGGTGGTTGATCTCGGAGCGATACGCCAATTGATGGGTGTCGGTTATCGCCTCGATTGGGACGGAGCCTTTCAAAATCCGCTAACCGTCCAGGTTGAAGTTTCGACCGATAATGAGATCTGGGCGACGGTTTCACGAGTCGTTCACCCCTACTCGACTCCCCATGTGTCTAATCACATCGATGTCAATCTGGCAATCGACTCTGGTCCTGCGCGCTATATTAGGTTTTCGCTGCCGCCCGATGGGGCGTGGAACGGGTGGGGCAATTTCTTCCAACTTCGCGCCTATGCCGCTGCCGATGAGTGATCCATCTTCCTGTGACCTGAGTCTGCGCCGCTATACTGCGCACGGGAACAAATTGCGGTTTTACGCGCTCCCGCTGGATGGTCACATCCAGCGGCCCTAATGGCGGATGTGACCATCCGCCACGAGCAATCAAAAGCGCAAAAGGTGCCCGCGCGCAGTATATATTCGACCGATTACCGATTACCGATCACCGATCAACCAATCACCGATTACTAAACCACCACAATCTGCGTCGCCACCACATCCTTCACATCGCCCTGCACAAAATCATCCTCATAGGGCGTTTCGGGTTCGGTCCAGAAGTAGATGTACTTCGCCACTTCGATTGGCACATTAACGCAGCCGTGACTGCGCGGCAGGCCGTAGTCGTTGTGCCAGTATGTGCCATGAATGGCGATACCCTCGTAAGTGAAGAAGGTACTCCACGGCACGCCGGGCAGATCGAACCAGGCGTCGGTGTCGCGCTCGTTTTCCGGGGCGCGCATGTGACGGGTGGGCATCTTCAAGATGGCGCTGAAGTCGCCGCGCGGTGTGCTGTAATCGATGGTTTCTTCGCCCACTTTGAACGCCGCGCCCGTCGCAACCCGGCTGGTTAATACCGCTTTATCCCCTTCGTAACACGTCAGCGCCTGCGCGGCCAGATCGACGACGATGCGCTTGTCACGCCCGCGCGGATTGATCGCCTTGAATTCGTCGCGCTCAAACGGCCGGAAGAAGATGGCGGGCGTCCAGTGATTGGTCGGCGCGATGTTGTCGTCCTTGCTGGCGTACTCGTCAAAGGTGTTGTACCACACGCGCCCGTTGGCATCGGTCACGGCTTCGGTCACGTGGAAGATCGTGCCGTAGTTGTACCTGTAGCGCAGCCCCGAACGTTCGCTAGGTTCGGCATAGGCGGGCGCGGATGCGACGATCGTTTCGATCCAGATGCCCCACTCGCCCACATCGGTGTAAATCTTCGGCGTACGATAGCGCTCCATACGCTGCATCCACGCCGAGTACACGTAGCCTTTGCGCGTGCCATACCACGTCTGATTGCGTTCCGGCCCCGGCCCGATGAACTCGCCTGCCACATCGATCGTGTGATCGCGGCGCACGGTCTGCACGGCTTTGCGCGTTTTGGGATCGAGACTGTCGTACACGGTGACGGCGGACGTGAGCACCCGCGCCGGTTTGTAGTCGATGACGGGTGGCCTGGGCGGCACTTCCTCGGGCGGTACGTAAGGCTTCGCCAGCGCGTCCAACGCGGGTGATAACAAGGCACTGCCGGCGGCCGCGCCGGCTAATTTGATGAAGTTGCGGCGGTTCAGTGATGACATGTTTTGATTATACCTAAGCAATTTACAATTAACAATGACAAATGGCAAATGACAAATGACGAGTGACAAATGACGAGTGATGAGTGATGAGTGACGCGCTGATTGACCAATTGACCAATCTACCGATCACCAATTTACTAATCGACCGATTACCAGTTGACCAGTTACCAATCACCCCCTATAATCGCGGCACGAGGCAAAACCATGGAAGACACCGACAAACTGATGGGTATTGTGCAGCGGATGAGTCCGTCGCAGCTACGGCAGTTGACGCGCTTTGCCGAATTCTTGATGCTGGAGGACGAGCCGGATGATCTGCGCGATCGGACCGACGTGCGCGCCCGCTATGCCAACTTCAAAGACCTGTGCGCGTCCTGGAACGTCGATCTGGGCACGGTCGAGGCGTGGGCTAAAGAGACCAGCACGCCGCGGACGAATCAAAAGTGATCGTCGCCACGGTAACGGGCGGCCCCGCCCAGACCAACTGTTATCTCGTCGCGGCCGATGGATCGATGGACGCGGCGGTGATCGATCCGGGCTGGAATGCGGCGGCCATTCTCGCCAGAGCACGATCGCTCGATCTGACGATCAAGGCGATTCTGGTCACGCACGGCCACTTCGATCACATCGGGGCGGTGACGGATTTGCGCGAGGCCACCGGCGCGCCCGTGGCGCTGCATCCGCTCGAAGAGGATTGGCTGGCCGTCAATGGCGGCGCGGATTTGTTTGGCCTGAAGATCCGATCGGTGGCCGCGCCCGATGTGACGTTGGCGCATGGTCAGATGATGGAAGTTGGCGCGCTGAAATTCGAGACGCGCTTCACGCCTGGTCACACGCGCGGGCACGTGGTCTTTGTCGAGCACGCGCAGCAGGCCGTGTTTGCGGGCGATGTACTGTTCGCCGGATCGATCGGGCGCACCGATCTGCCCGGCGGCGATTACGATACGTTGATCGCCAGCATCCGCGATCATTTGTTGTCTCTGCCCGACGAGTTCAAAGGTTCCGCGGGTCACGGTCCGCCGACGACCATCGGCGCGGAACGACAAACGAATCCGTTTTTGTAGGGGCGAGTCTCGCAAAGCTACTCGCCCTTCTTGTTGCGCGGGCAGGCGCAAAACCGGGCAGGCGCGAGGCCTACCCCTACGTTTTGTATGGAGGTCACTATGCCGAAGTTAACCTGGCGCACTTTGCGCCGCATCGCGTTGGACTACGTGCAGTTGACG
>JACRBO010000242.1 GCA_016219235.1 Chloroflexota bacterium | reverse complement strand
GGACAAGCTGACCCTGGTGCGATCGATCGCGCTGGTGATGGTCGGCGCGTGGCTCATCAAGTGGCTGGAAGAACGCAAGTCCGATCGAACGCGCGCCGATCGGGTGACGTGGCGCACGCCGCTGGTGCTGCCGACGTTGATCCTGGTGGGCCTGTATCTGGTGACGTCGGTGCTGTCGCTGGTGCCGCGCGTTAGTTTCATGGGGTCGTATCAGCGCTTGCAAGGGACGTACAGCACCTTCTCGTATATTGTGATCTTCTGCATGCTGCTGCTGAATATGCGGCGGCGCGAACAACTGGATCGGTTGGTGACGGCGGCCGTGATCACGAGTTTGCCGATTGCGTTTTACGGGCTGCTGCAACACGGCGACGGCACCACCTCGATCGATCCGCTGCCGTGGGGCGGCGATGTGACCAGCCGCGTGGCGTCGAACATGGGCAACGCCATTTTCGTCGCGGCGTATTTGATCATGGCGTTCTTCCTGACGCTGGGCCGCATCATCGATAGCTTCCGCGTGATCCTGACGGAGAAAGAGTCGCGCCTGTCCGATATCTTGCGCGCCAGCAGCTATGTGTTTATCGGTGCGGTGCAGCTGATTGCGTTTGGGTTTGCCGACAGCCGCGGCCCGCTGCTGGGCTGGCTGCCGGGCATGTTTATTTTTGGCCTGGTGGGATTGCTGCTGCTGCGTGTCTCACTGCACAGCCAGGCGGCGGATGAGACCGACTTGACTGAGGTGCGCTTCCCCATCAAGGCGTTGGACGTGGTGAAGGCGCTGGGCGTATCGGTGTTCAGTATTGCCGGAGCTGCGGCTGGCGCGTTCTTGGTTTTCAAGCTATTTCCGGTGACCAAGATCTCACTGGTGGTGGTGGCCGCCTTGTTGGGTGGCCTGCTGCCGCTGCTGATTGTGGCCGGTATTCGACGGGCGGCGGCGCGCTGGTTGTGGGCGTCGTGGATCTTTTTCTCGGTCGTGGGCGCGGTTGGGCTGTTTCTGGTTAACTTTTCCGACATGCCATTGGTGGTGGAACTGCGGACGAGTGGTGCCTTTGGCCGATTGTCCGCGCTGTTTGAAACCGAGGGCGGCACGGGCGAGGTGCGCTCGTTGATCTGGGAAGGCGCGGCAAAACTAGTGCTGCCCCACGATCCGTTGAAATTCCCCGATGGTTCGGTTGATAGCTTGAACTTCGCGCGCCCGTTGATCGGCTACGGGCCGGAGTCGATGTACGTCGCTTATAACCCGTTCTATCCGCCCGATCTGGCGCACCTGGAGGCGCGCAACGCGTCGCCCGATCGCTCGCATAATGAAGTCTGGGATTCGCTGGTGATTACGGGCGGCGCAGGCTTTGTGGTGGAGCAGTTCCTGTTCCTAAGTGTGTTTTTCTTCGCGCTGAAGTTTATCGGCTGGATTCCAGGCCGGCGGGCGGCGTGGCTGTTGATCGGCCTAATGGTTGCTGCCGGCATCGCGGGTGCGGCTTTGCTGGCTTTTGCGTTGCAACCCAACTTCTTCGGGCCGGGCTGGACGGGCGGCGTGACGGGTGGTCTGGTACTGTACGTTATCACCTTTGCGCTGTTCCACTTCCAGGTTTCGCGGCGGGTGTATATCATCATCGCGGCGATTCTGATCGGCATTCTCGATTTCGCCATTTACTTTGCGACGTTTACGTCGACCAACCGGGTGATTGAATTGGCCGTGGCGACGGGCGGTGGCCTGATCTTGTTCGGGGCGCTGTTTGCCATCGGGCGGGCGGTGTTTGGCCGCACAGCCGGGCAACCGATCGAGATGAGCGGTCACCTGTTCCTGATCATTGCGCTGTTTGGCGGCATCCTGGCGCACTATCTTGAAATCGGCCTGGCCGGGATCGCGATTGCTTCGACACGCACGTACTTCTGGACGTATGCGGCGCTGTTGGTGTTGACTGGCCTGAAGTGGGTGCCGGTGGATGAAGAAGCGCCTAAACCGGCGGTCGCGCCGGTTGCGGTCGCACCCGCTGCGCCTGTCTCCAGGGAACCGGCGAACACGCCGCGCTACAAGAAGAAAACCGTGCAGCGCGGGCCGGTTGCCCCGGTGACGACTCGCCGTGAGCCGCGCCGGGCCACGCCGTGGTTGAGTTCAGTGTTGATGCTGGCGTTGATCGGGACGTTGGTGTTGTCCACGCTGGGCTATGAATTTATTACGAGTTCAACACAGAATCAGAGCGCGCCGGTCACTTCGGCCACGCAGCTGATCGTGAATTCGCTGACGCGCCTGCCATATCAAAACAATCGCGAATCGCTGGGCGCGCTGTTGATGTTCTTTGTCACGTGGTTGTTTGGCGGTTTGTTGAGCATTACGGAACTGCGGCGGCGCAATGTGCTGGCGGCGAAGGACGTGCTGCCCGCGGCGGGCGTCTGGTACGGAACCACGATCGGGTTGGCGCTGACGTTCTGGTTGATCCACGCCGGGACGCTGTTGAGCCTGGGATCCATCATCCAGGGAACGCAGATCACCACGCTCGATCAATATGCACAGCGCGTGAATGAGCTGCTGAAACTGGCTGAAACGGTGAGCGGTCTGCTGACCACGTTTTATTTCGTGGTGCTCCTGCTGATGCTGGGCATCGCCGTGCTGTCGCTGAATCAAACGCGCACCTGGCTGGGCAAAGCCGCCAGCGATTGGGGGCTGGCGGCCAGCATACCGGTCGTGATTGTCGTCATCGTGCTGGTGGTTACGACGAATCTCAATTCCATCCGCGCGGATACGATCTACAAGCAGGCCGATCCGCTGCGTCAGCAGGGCCAGTGGGATGTGGCAATTGCCCACTACAAGCGCGTACTGGAGCTGGCGCCCGATGAGGATTTCTACTATTTGTGGCTGGGTGCGGCCTATCTGGAAAAGGCCTCGCAGGCGCCGGAAGGCCAATCGATTTTGGCGACGACCGGCAATAGCCTGGCTGGGATTGTGAAGCTGACATTCCAACAGACGTACAGTCTGAGCAAGCAGGATTCGCTGCTCGCAGCTAAAACGGTGTTGGACAACGCGCGAACTTTGAATCCGCTCAACACCGATCACTCCGCCAACCTCGCGCGGCTGCACCGTCGCTGGGCCGATCTGTATGCGGCTGATCCGGTCGTGCGCAAGACGCAGCTCGACCAATCCGCCGCGCAGTACCAGATCGCCACGACCCTCAGCCCCAACAATGCCATCTTGTGGAATGAATGGTCCACGGTGCTGATGGCGCTGGCCGACAGCGTGCGCGCGGCCGGTGATGCCGCCGGGGCTGATGCATTTATCACAGACGCGCAAGCCAAACTCGATCATTCGTTGGCGCTCGATCAGCAATTTGAGCAAACGTATTTGATCCGGGCGCAGCTGGCGCGCTCGCAGGGCCAAACCGACGCAGCTCGCCGCGAGTATGAGATGGCAATGAAGTGGAATCCCAACAGCACGGATGCGTGGGGCGGGCTGGCGGACATGCTGGTCTCACAAGGCAATTACACCGAAGTCGAGACGATCACGCTGGGTTATCTGCAGAAGCAGCCGGATTTCTTGCCCGCGCTGCGGACCCTGGCGCGCAACGTGTACTTCCCGCAGAATCGGCTGGCTGAAGCCCTGGCGACCCAGCAGCGTGTCGTGCAGCTGGCCGCCAGCGATCCGAACCTCTGGGACGATCAGCGCGTGCTGGCGATTTTGCTGGCGCAGAGCGGGCAGATCGATCTGGCCCTGCAAACGGCTCAACAAGCGTTGGCCGGTGCGCCGGAAGCGAACAAGGCCGAAATCAATTCCTTGATCACACAATTGCAAGGGTCACTGGGGATCACCGCACCGGTGACGCCCACTACACCGTAAACTATCGCCGGGACGTTTAGCCTGAACGTCTCGGCCCGCTGTCAGGGCCGCGTCATGCTTACTCCACTGTTGGTGTTTATCGGGGCGTTGTTGATTGCGTTTGGGGCCACGCCGGTTGCGCGCCGTATCGCGCCGCGGCTGGGCGTGATGGATCATCCCAATGCGCGCAAAGTGCACGCCCGCCCGATGCCGATGCTGGGCGGCGCGGCCATCGTCGTCGCCAGCATCGCCACGCTGTTGATCTTTCAAGATCGCTTTGAGTTTCAACAGTTGATCACCATTTTGTTCGGCGCGGCATTCATGTCGCTGCTGGGCGTGTATGACGATCGCTGGGGGCTGCGGCCGATTCTCAAATTATTGGGCCAAATTCTGGCGGCATGTCTGCTGATTCTGTCCGGCGTCCGGGTCACAGCGCTGCCATTTGAATGGCTGAACTTTCTGGTCTCGCTGATCTGGATCGTGGGACTGACCAACTCGCTGAACTTGCTGGACAACATGGATGGCCTGTCGAGCGGTGTGGCGGCGGTGTGTGCAGCGTTCTTCATGGTGACGGCGGCGTTGAGCCGGCAAACCTATGTCGGCGCGTTAGCGGCGGCCTTACTCGGCGCGGCGCTGGGCTTCCTCTTCTACAATTTCAATCCGGCCAGCATCTTCATGGGCGATACAGGCAGCCTGTTTCTAGGCTTCATGCTGGCGGCCATCGGCATCAAGCTGCGCTTCCCGGACAACGTGCCCTTTGTCACGTGGATGATCCCGGTGTTGGTCATGGGCATGCCGATCTTCGATACGACGCTCGT
>JACRBO010000243.1 GCA_016219235.1 Chloroflexota bacterium | reverse complement strand
TTGCGTTTGCCGTGAAATCCGCTCTTTGAAAAACTGCTCAAAAATGCCTGAAAACAACGCCTTTGTGCTGATGCGGCTCAATTGGGCGCATGGGCCTTAAATCTTGAATATCGCTTTGTAGGTGGAATTTTGCGGTTGCTGTGTTTGAAGCCCAAAATGCTCAGCAGCGAACCGAGGACCAGCTTTTCAAACAATTTCCCGTAAGCGGATTTTTCTGAGCCACGAATGGCCAGCGCCTGTGCTCCGATTGTGTTCAGTAGATAAGTGAGCCAGAGCCAGTTGATGTGGGCTGTTTGGTTACCGTTGAGTGTAATCTCGCCCTGTATTTGCCCTTTGGCCGTTTTACGGGCGGCGCTGACTTCACCGCAAATTTGAATGTATCTGTCCCGGTATTCAGTGATTGCTTCAGGGTCGTCTCTCAAAACATTCTGAAAAGCCTTGTCTGTTAGCCCGAGAATCCACTGAGCAAGCCACCTTTCAGCTTTGGACAGGTTCCCCTTCAAAAGAATCTCTGTGGCGATGTGAGGGAGTTGTGTTACGAAATCTTTGGAAAGTGCCGAGCCTTTGATAAACAACTCAACGGTCGCCAGATTCAAAGTGGCAATTCTGCGGCGCGTCAGAGCTTCGGTTGAATCGCGCAAGTTTTTACCGGTGAGAATATCCAGTACAACGCCACGCACCACGTCAAGACCGATTTGTTCGACGAGTTGGCTGCCGCTGGCTGAAAGTAACTCCAGGTCTGTGGGCGAGATCAACTCAGTGAGAGCATTCAGTTGAGCTTTATTCTTGGGCATGTCGACCCTCAAAAGAGCATGTTGTCTGCATCAATCGGGGCACAATTTATTGTATGGACTTGCCGGGCGTCTTTTCCAAGCCAGATTTTGGCTTCTTCCCGAATGATGGAAACGTATTTGGGGTTTTGTTCCAGTAATACAAAACGGCGGCCAAGTTTAGTGGCTGCTTTCCCGACGGTGCCAATTCCCGCGAAGGGATCAAGCACGACATCACCCTTGAAGGAATAATAGGCAATTACTTTCTCTGCCAGCTCAACCGGAAAAACGGCCGGGTGACGCGCGTCGTGGGATGGGGTAATTTGCCAGATATTAGTGCGTTCATAATCATCCCCAATTTTCGAGGCCTTTACCGTTTCCTTATCGGGATGAGCGCGAATATTCCAGTCGATTAATTTGTCGGTATGCTTGCGATAGACTAAAACATATTCGGTGACTGGCACGGGCTTGTACTGCAGGGGATTTCGATCAGCTGCAAATCGTCTGCCACGCCCCGTCGCCCAGCCTGCGCCTTCGGGTTTTTCCCAGATGACATCATCGATGAAGTCGTAGCCTTCTTCGACAAACAAACGATGCATGTCGAATGGCACAGCGATGCGGCGCGAAGCTTCGCTTCGGCTGGCGCGACGCACCAGCACAGGCGAGACGTTCATTACAAAGAAGCACCCTTCTGCTAATACTCGGTGCGAGTTTTGAATGACTTTTCGGATTTTAAGCAGGTATTCTTCGTAGGTGACGTAATCGGTGTATTCAGGTCGGGCGTTATAGTAGGGCGGGGATGTGAAAATCAAATTCACACTGCCAGCGGGAATTTCCTGCAAGAGTTCTTCGCTGTCACCCTGCCCGATGGTGTTGCGCAAGGCTGATAAAACGTAGGTACCGTTTTTGCTTGTGGCTCTTGCTTTAGAATGAATATTGCGCCCAAGCAAACGTGACTCCAGAATTTCCGCGTCGGTTGATTTATCTTCTATAATCAATGACGTATATGCATCAATGACCACCTCCCCCAGTCGCTCGTGCGACACTTTGCCCACCAATGGTACACGCCAGATGTGATAACGGTCATCCACCTCTGGCAGGCCAAAGTCAATTGCGTTTTCCAGACTGGCGCGTTGCAGCCAGAAAGCCGCTACTTTTTTGGCCGACTTTACATCCAGGACTGTATACTTTCTTTTATGGGCAATCGTAGTTGTGGTAAGCATGGTGGCTTAATTCTACCATTCATCCGTTTGTGGATCAGATTGTAAGCTGCCGGATTCTTCAGGCAACGGGCAGTATACACCGTGGTCACGCCATACGGCAAATTGCCTTTGTCACACTAAAACGCCCCGGCGATCACATCGATCACCGGGGCGCCGTTTTTCACTCGTCACTCATCACTCGTTACATCTCACTTCTCAAACCCCACCGCCACCGTCATCCCCCAGCGCAACTGCGGATCATTGTCCAGCACTTTTATCTTGACCGGATAGACTACGTCGCCGCTCTTGAGTTGTGACACAGTGCTGATCGATTCGACCTGCCCCTTCAGCGCGAGTTCGGGCAGCGCATCGATCTTGATGACGACGGATTGGCCCACTTGCAGATCCGGCACCTTCAGTTCGGTCACGTCGCTGGTTTCGATCAGCCAACCGCCGATGTCGGCCAGCGTGACGGCGGGCACGCCCGCGCTGACGCGCTCACCCAGGTTGATGTTGAGTTGCGCAATCGTGCCCGCGAAGGGCGCTTTCAGTTCGGTATCAGCCAGCGCCAACCTGGCGGCGCTGATGGCGGCCTCGGCTTGCTGAATCTGCGCCGCAAACGTATCGACTGATGTACCGGCTAACTCGGCTTGCAGTTGTGCCAGGCGGGCTAGCGCGGCGGCTTCACTCGCGCTGGCGGCCGTGATCTGCGCGTTCGCGGCTTGATCGGTCGGTGAGCCATACTTCAACGCCGCGATCTGCGCTTCGGTGGCCTTGATTGATTGCTGCGTATTATCGATCTGCTGGCGCAAGTCGTTAGCGGCGGTTGACGTTTCAAGATCGTACAAAAACAGTTGATCAAGCCCGGTCTGCATTTGCTGTAATTGATACTTCAACTGCGCCAGCCGCGATTCCAGGTCTTTGATCGAGGCTGTGTTGTTGCGGCCCGCCGCTGCGCCCGCCGCCTGCGACTGCGCCGCTTTGATCTCCGCTTCGGCCGCGGCGATTTGCTTCGGCAGCGACGACCGGTAGTCGGCCTGATTCGCCTTGATCACGGCCAGCGCCGCTTCGGCTTCGGTCAGTGAGGTCTTCAGACTCTCATTGCTCAATCGCGCTATCACGTCGCCGGACTTGATCACATCGCCTTCTTTGACCAGCACTTCGGCAACCTCGCCGGTGGTGTTGAAACTCAACGTAGCCGATTGCAGCGGCAGCAATTTGCCTTCGGCTGCAATGCCGCCCGGTAAAGCCTGATCCGACGACGGCTTCGCAGCGGACGTGCTCGCCGGGGCGGCGAACGTCGCAACGACCGTCATGCCCCAGCGCAACTTCGGATCGGCGTCGAGCAGCTTGATCTTGACGGGATACACCACATCGCCGCTTTTCTCTTGAAACAGCGTGCCGATCGATGTAACTTGACCCTTGAGTTCGACGCCTGGCAATGCATCAGCCTTCACCGTCACGCTTTGCCCCAGGCTGACGCCCGGCACTTTGATTTCGGTGAGATCATCGGTTTCGACTTGCCAGCCTGAGAGATCGGCCAGCACGGCGATCGGCGCACCGGGCGCGACCGTCTCGCCCACTTTGATGTTCAACTGCGCCAGCGTGCCCGCAAACGGGGCCTTCAATTCGGCATCGGCCAATCGGGTCTGGGCTGAAGCCAGGGCGGCCTCGGCCTGCTGAATCGCGGCTGCATACGTCGGATTGGGTTGGCCGCTCGCTTCGGCTTGCAGTTGCTTCAAATTCGTCTCGGCGGCGGCCAGACGCGCTTCCGCGGCGGCAATGCCGGCCGCATTCGATTGATCGTTTAATGAGCCGCGCCTGATCTGGTTCAGCCGGATCTGAGCCGCTTCGGTGGCGCGCTGCGCGTTCTGCACAACCAGCCGCTGCGCTTCTTCGGTCGGGCCATATAGTTTTTTGTCCAGGACTTTCTTATAGGCATCTTCGGCCGCTTTTTGATCGAGCTGCGCCTGTTTCAAGGCCGCTTCGGCGGAAGCGATGTCGGCTGAATTATTGCGTTTAGCACTCGCCGAAACGATCTGCGCCTGCGCCGCTTGCACGTCCGATTCGGCGGACGCGATCTGCTGCGGCAGACCTTCTTTGTATTTAGCCTCGCTCGCTTTGGCCGCAGCTACACCCGCTTCCGCACGGGTGATGGCAATCCGTACCGCATCGACATCAAGTCGTGCGATCACATCGCCCGCTTTCAGCATATCACCTTCTTTGACCAGCACTTCGGTTACTTCGCCGCCGATGGCAAAACTCAAGTTTGCCAGCTGCAATGGCTCAACCTTGCCTTCGGCGCTGATGGTCGAGCTGTCCTTGACGGGCGGCAGGACGGTCGGGACGGGCGTAACGGTCGGCTGGCCGCCACACGCCGCCAGAATAAGCGTTAATCCAACGAGTACGGGAAAAATAAACTTCTTCATCATGGTCTCCAATTCGAGAACGTTTTGTATAGTTATTGTACATTAATTGGAAAGTTTTTGCAATGCACCTCTTGCTTTCCAATCATCCTTGTTTATAAACCGACCGTCGGTCTATTAATAGTATAAGCCACAACCGAATCGTCGTCAAGTCTTCCTATTCGTACGCCAGGCTCTCGCGCACACTGACGCGCGTCGCGCGGATGGCGGGCACAGCGCTGCCCAGAATGGATAACACAACGATGATGATAAGCCACGTCACAGCGCCCTCCCACGAAAACTGATAGATGACGCTGAATTGAATGACCTGCCCGATGACGGTTGCAAACAGCTGCCCCACTGGAATGCTCAATGGAATCGCGATCACCCAGGCGATCAGGCCCAGGATCAGCCCTTCGCCGATGAACAGCCCCGCGATAGTGGGCGATGAGGCCCCGATGGCGCGCATCACGCCGATCTCGCGCCGGCGTTCCAGCACGTTGATCGAGAGCGTGCCCGCCAACCCGATCGCGCCGACGGCGGCGATGAGACCCGACATGATCATCAGCATCATCGTGATGATGCCAAAAGTCGCTTCATTTTGCGCGCGGATCAGTTCGGCGGTCTGGGTGCCGCCCACACGCAGCCCTTTGGCGTTGAGCACATCGCGCAGCTGCTGCTCGACCTGAAGTTGTGTCGCGCCGTCGTCGGGGGTGGTGGACAGCCACGCGGATGTGGCGCGGCCCGTCAGGCCAATTTCGCGTTGATAAACTGATAGCGGTATATACGCGGTGCGTTGCATACCGCTCAGATCGAAGACGGTGCCGACGACTGTCCATGCGGAGCGGGTGTCGCCCTGCATTTTGATCCAGACTTTGTCGCCGACTTTGACGCCCAGCTTAGTGGCGCGATCCTGATTGAGCACGATCGCGTGATCGTCGTCGGGCAGCAGCCAGCGGCCGGACGTGATGGGCAAATGGATCAGCGTCGATTCGGGCCGGAAGGCATTCACAAAAATGTCTTCGCCTTTCTCGGCGTCTTTGCTCATGAACGCGGTACTGGACTGGAACAACTGCGCCTCGACGTGATCGACATTCGGCTGCGCTTCGATGACGGACATGATCTCGTCGATGCGATAGGGTTGCTGGAAATTAACCAGGACTTTCAAGCCCAGCGTATCCATGAGAAACTTGATGGTGTACGTAAACGACGCGGCGGAACTGCTCACCATGATGAACACGACGCCGGCCATAATCAACGTGATCTGCGTCAGGGCCACGCGCCCTTTGCGGCGAAAGGTATTGCGGATGGTCAGGCTGGCCGTGCGGGGCAGGAAGCGCAAGCGGGCCAGCACCCGATCGAGCAAGCCGCGCCCGAAGCCCGCGCCGAGGCCGTAGTTGCTGATCGCTTCGCGCACCGTAATCCGCACGCCGGAAAAGACCGGCCACAACGCGGCCAGCAACGGCACCAGCAGGCTGACAATGACCTGCGTAATCACGGCCGGCTGCGACAGGCGGAAGACCGGATCAGGCGGAATCACCAGCATCCCGAGCAGCAAAGTAGTCACTGCATTCGCCGCCAGCGCGCCCAGCGGCAGGGCGATGAGCAGGGCCAGCAGGCCGTAGACGATCACACCGCTCAGGTACAACCCCACCATTTGAGGCGTCGTTCCGCCGATGGCCTTCATCACGCCGATCTGAGGCACCTGCTGCGCGACGATGGCGTTGATGGTGTTAATAACCAGGAACAGGCCCAGCATTAGCGATAAGATCGCCATGACGCCCAATATGAAGTTGACGCCATTGACGGTGTCTTGTGCCGGGTGTTTGGTGGGTGGTGTGACCTGATAGAAAAAGATCGGCGCACCAATCTTTTCCAGCGGCGGCTTCAGCCGATCGACTACTTCCTCGGCGGTCGTTTCGGAAAACACTGGGACTTGCACGCGCAATCGAGTGTAGCCATACGCGTCGAAGACGTTCTCGGCCAGTTTGCGATCGATGTAGAAGGTTGCGTCGCCGCCGAAGGCGGGCGCCTGTGCGTTTAGGTCTTCCACCACGCCGACAATCGTGATCGCCCGTTCACGATCGTTCACCACCATCGTAATCGAGCCTGCGGTGGGCGCGCCAAACGCTGTCACCGACGAACGCTCGATGGCGGCCTCGTCGGCCCCGGTCGGCCAGCGGCCACTGATCAACTTAATCCGGTTGTACAGTTGCTCCTCATAATCGGGCCGGAACGTCAGGTCCATATTGCGCAACGGCTGCGCGTCGTCCACGCGCCAGCGCGCGTTCAGATCGCGCTGCCCCTGGATGCCGGCCACGCCCTCAAGCCGCGACAGCGCGGTGAGGTCGTCGTCGCTAACTGCGCCCGCAAGGAAGATGTTGATGTGGGCGGGATTCGTCTCGCTGTAACTGCCCGTCATGCGGGCCGGCAGCAGGTCACTGACACCGCCGACCATGCCGACGGCGAATACGCCGATGAAGATGCTCAACACCGCCAGCGCGGTGCGCCCTTTGCTGCGCCATAAATCGCGGAAGATTTTGCGAAAGCCGATGCTCATAAATCATTACCCCAATTCTCACGCAAAGCCCTTGGCCCACAGGGCTAAAAGAGTTTCTTAAAGCCGCTGGCGAATGGAATTCGCGCCTACAGTTACACAAAGCCGACCTACGTCGGCTGGGCTCCAGTCGGCGAAGGCCGACTTTGCGTAGTTGTTGCAGCGATTTCAATCGCCAAAACGCGCAGACCCTTTACGAAACAGTCTCTAAGGTGGGCCGCCGGCGTAGCCGCTTTGCGTGAGATGGCTTCTTTAATCAATGCTGGATTAGTCTCGATCAGGCTGCGTGCGCTTGATCACTTTGATCTGCCCGGTGCGATCGTGCGCCACTTGCTGCATCTGCAACTTGATGTCCGGCGCGCTGCTCAACAACCGATCGAACACCTGGCGCGACAACGTGATGACTTCCACGCCATCACTGCCCGCCCGCACG
>JACRBO010000235.1 GCA_016219235.1 Chloroflexota bacterium | reverse complement strand
GCGCCCGGCGGCGCGGAGGCGCTGGCGGCGGTTCAGTCGGACAAGCCCGATCTGATGATCCTGGATTTGATGATGCCCGACATCGACGGCTTTGCAGTGCTGGACAACATCAAGAGCAGTACGCTGACGCGGCACATTCCCGTCATCATTGTGACGGCGAAAGAACTGACGGCCGAGGACCGCGCGCGGCTGCAGGGCAAGACGGTGGCGCTGTTTAACAAGGGTATGTTTACGGCCGATCAGCTGATGACCGACATCGTGGCTGCGCTGCAGACGATGAACGGGGCCGGTGTAGCGTTGCTGTCGGGTTAGGCCGACATTCGACGCCGGTCAACTTAGGAGTTGCAGTGCAGGTGATTTCATCGCCCGCAATCCGGAGGGGTATGACATGCCAACCCAACCGCTCCAACCAGACCCGGAAGTTGTGCTGTCGTTCTCATGGCACGCCGCCTATCGCATGGCGCAGCGGCATCTGACGGCGGAAGAAGTTGAGTATGTGGTGAGATATGGCCGGAAAGTGCATGTAGCGGGCGTGGTGTGTTACTTTCTGGGCAAAAAGGATCTGCCACGGGATGACGTCAGTCGCGGCAAATTCGATCGGCTGGCAGGCACGACCGTTTTGCTGGACGGCAAGCGCGCGGAAACGGTGGTGACGGTCTATCGCAACCGGGAAGCCTTCAAGAAAATGCAGCACAAACTGAAGTACAACTTGAAGACCGCCGCGACACGATCGAGGTTCACCACGGGCCGCGGGGTGTGATCGACTTCGGCGTTGATCGCTGTTTTTGATCCGTGCGCTTTCGGCGTGCTATACTCAGGGCACTATGCGGGAAAGACGATTGCTGTCCTCACCCCCCAACCCCCTCTCCTAAAATCGGACAGCAGATTTTCGAAGAGGGGGAGAGCGCGCGGGAGATCAGGTTAGAGGGGCATGATGAAATCGCATTGGATCACGCATCAAGGCCAGCGCATTTTCTACGCGGACTACTCCAACTTCGGCACGGACATAGACGCGCTGAAGGTTGAACTCAGCGCCGTGGTCGCCACGGTTACGCAAGAGCCGCCCGGTTCGGTCATGATCTTGAACAATGTGCAGGGTACCACCGGCGCACCCGGCGCGACAGCGCTGCTGCGTGAGACGGTCACAAAGACCAATCCCTACGTCCGCAAGCGGGCGGTGATCGGGCTGGTTGGCATTCGACGCGGGCTGCTGGACCTCATCAACGTCTTCACCGGGCGCGGCACGATTCATGCGTTTGACGATCAACAATCGGCGCTGGATTGGCTGGTGAAGGATTGAATCTCAGCCAGTCAGTGATACAGCAAATCAGCGGGCCTGGTTGGCGGCAGCGGCGCACCACGGCGTGCAGTCGCACAAGACCTCAAAGGTTTTGTATGACGATCGGGCACGGGCTGACAGTCGCTCGAGCCGGCCAGCCGTGCCAGCCAGTCCGTTGAAACCTTTGAGGTCTCCAGTGGCAACAGACACGAGACAACATGATGCGCAAGAAGATCATTGAGAAGAATCTAAGAAAGGCCCTGCTGGAAGACGGCCCATTGGCGCTGGCCCTGTTTGAATTCGAATTGCAGGAGCACATCGCAGAGTACCTGCAATCCAAACGCGATGACGGCGATGAGTACTTCTTCGCCGTCACCGAACACACCAATGATGTCGCGATGCTGTTGATCGACAATCAAGATGCCGTCCACATCAACGAGGCGGCGCGCAGCAAGTTAAAAGCACTCTGGCGAACAGCCTACGCCGGGAACATGCGCAAGTTAATTCCGGACATGGCCGGCGAACTCGACAGCGGCCATCTGTACGTGGTGGGCGTCACAATCAGCCAGGCGCAGGGCTAAATCTCTTACCACTGATCAACATTTGCGCGATCACCACGGAGCCAATCATGGGCGAATTCTTTCGATTGATCAACGCATTGATGGAAGCCGCCGAGATTCATGAAAAATACGGCGCCAAAGGGTGTGTGCTCATCGTGCTGGCCGTAGTCGTGATCATCGCCGTCATCATCGCCCTGGTCCTTTTGTTCGAAGGCCCCTGAGCATCTGTCACGCATCACGCAACACGCATCACGCAACACGCATCACGAAGTACGCATTACTCGTCACTC
>JACRBO010000234.1 GCA_016219235.1 Chloroflexota bacterium | reverse complement strand
CACGTAGGTGGACGATCAGCCGACGGCTCTCGAGGCGCGACTTCCAGTCGCCCGCCTGTGCGTCACTTGCCCCTGCTGCCTCTGCGGGGTACGATTTTCCGAGAAAGGCAGGGGTACGAGATTGCAAGAGTCTACAGAAGCATGCGGGAATGACGACTAACGGTGCGCAGCGCGATGGCTGAGTAGTAGCGGTAACAAATAGATAAGCGGATGTCCATAGAGCGACATCCGCTTTCAGGCTGCTAACGTTCTGAAACTGGTCTGTACTCAGCCGATCATCGGCGAGTCTTTACTTGCGTTCGATAAAGTGATCGACGACGCTTTCGGCTTCGAAGAACTTGCGGGCGAAGTCGCACACCGCAGTCTGATCGTACGACTTGCACGAGAAGATGTCCAGATACACCGCGTTCTTGCCTTCCGAGAAGTGCCCCACCACCGAGCTGGTCTCGATCAACTGCACGACCGAATAGCCCGATGTTTCAGCATGGCCCAGGCCGAAGCGTTCGGCCCAGGGTTCACCATAGCGTTTCATTTCTAATACATCGTCGCACAACTGAACGATAAAGGCGAGGATGTCCTCGCGCGATCGGATCTTAACCGGGTTGCAGTTATAGAGGTCCAGATTAAGTTCCCAACCAAACGTCCTGCCTGTTTCTGTGTCCAACTCATTCATCCTACTCGCCTGCCTGTACTCTCGATAGTTTTGTATCCACGCCGCAGCCGGTTCGATGGATACCCGAGACGAGGCGATAGTTTAGTCTATTTAGACGTGGTGTCAATACCCCAAGTTTCCTATGTTGTCCTAAAACTCCACCCATGTCCCTGCCCCGGTTTTCTGCGCTTCACGGTAGACGTGTTCGGCGGCGGCCAAATCTTCGATCGCCAACCCCAGCGACTTGAACAACGTGATCTCGTCGGGATTGATGCGTCCCGGCCTCGCCCCGACCAGCACTTCGCCAATCTCCGCTCGAATGTGATCGGCCGTGATCGCGCCTTCGCGCAGTGCGAACAGATAATCGCCCGATTCGTTGATGGTCGATTCGCGCCGATCGACAAACAGGCTGGACGCGGCCATCGTGGCTGAATCGACCTCACGCGCAAACGATTGGCTCGCGCCCACGATGTTGAGATGCGCGCCGTGTGACACCCACTCGCGCTTCAACACCGGCTCACTCGAAGAAGTCGCTGTCACGATCAAGTCTGCGTCGCGCACGGCGGCCTCGATCGTGCCCACGGCTTCGATCGGAAACGCGTAAACATCGCGCACGTCTCGGACGAACTGCTGCGCGTGCGCGGGATTGCGGCTGACGACGCGCACCCGCCGGATCGGACGCACGCACGTCATCGCCGCCAGATGCGATTTGGCCTGCACGCCCGATCCAATGATGGCCAGGTCGCCGGACTCGGCTCGCGCCAATACGCGCGTCGCCACGCCGGATACGGCCGCGGTGCGAATCGCCGTAATCGCGGAGGCGTTCATCAACGCCAGCGGTTCGCCCGTCTCGCCGCTGAGTAAAAGCACCGCACCTTGATGCGAATCCTTGCCGAGGGCGGGATTGCCGGTGAAGACGCCGATGATCTTGATACCAAAAGCGGCGTTCTCGCCAGAGACATACGCTGGCATCAACGCGAGTACACCCGCCGCTTCGGGCGGTCGCACGACCATGCGCAGCGGCAGATGGACCTGGCCGCGCGCCAACGCCATTAGCGCATCCATCATCACCGTGATGCAATCCGACATCGGCAGCAGCTGTTCAACTTCGGCTTGATTCAAGATGAGGAGTTTCATAGTTGATCCAGTCGTTTGCGCCACGAACCCGTGACCCAGCCTTCGCCCCGGCGCTCTTCGCGCCGTCGCTGTTGCTCGATGATCTCATGCACATGGCCGACTTTCTCTTCAATCGCGGCGTCCAGCCACAGGCGGCCTTTTTCGGCGGTGCCTTGCGTGGCCGCGCCATACGCGCCGCTGAGCGTGTCGTCCGTCCACGGCGGATTGGCGATCAACGCGCCGCCTTCGATCCAGTCCATGTAGTAATTGGGCGTGGCAGTGAATTCGACTTCATCCACGGCGCGCGCCATATTCACCAGATCGGGCCGCAGATGCAAAATGTAACTCGTTTCCAGTTCACCGGCGTGACCCATGCCGCCAATGGCTGACGTGCGAATAGCGTTGAGTTGATCGTTGGTCGTGTGCAAAAACGAGGTTGCCACAAACACATCCGGCCAGCGATCGCCGCAGAATTTGGTGATGTTGACGAGGAAACTGTGATTGCCGCCGTGCCCGTTGATGAGATACGCCATCTTCAAGCCGCGCTCGCGCAGTTGGCCGACGACGGCCACAAAGAAATCCTCCCACGCGCGTGGGTCAATCGTCAACGTGCCCGGATACTGGCGGCGATGCATCGACACGCCATACGGCCACGTCGGCAACCGCAGAATCGTGTCGGGCAACTTCGCCTCAACGCCGCGCGCAATCGCGTCGATGATCAGCGTATCGGTGCTGAGCGGCAAATGAAAGGCGTGCTGTTCCGTGTGGCCGGTGGGAATGAGGGCGACTTGATTCGACGACCCGCTAACCGGGCGAGACTCGCGCTCGCCCTTACGGGCAACAGAAATGGTGGCAAAACCTTGCGGCCCATAGCCGTTGATCACGAACACATTGGTGAAGCCGTCTGCGTGCAACGTGGCGATAAGCGATTGGATCACACGCTTGAACACAGCGGGATCGACTTCCCGCGAACTACCTCGAAAGCCATACGGGATAGCGGGGAAGACACACACGCGATCGGGAACGGAAACCGATCGGGTGCGCGCCAAAACCCGATCGGCTATCTTGCTCCAATTATAATCGCGCGTGTCACCGAGCGGAATCAACAGCAGAATATCGCGCGGCAGTGCTTCAACTTCGGGGAACGTCAACTCCTCGTAGACAATGACTTCCGCCTTCATCCTTCCGCCTTCACACCGCACTGCAACCACGCAGTGGGTGCTAGTGTCCTTCCAACGTGATCGGCACAAATTCACCGGTGCACGGATTGCCATAGCAATACCACAGGGTGCGCGCGGTGAGATCGATGATGTACGCGCTGATGGTTACGGTCTGATCGCGCGGCGGCACGTCTTCGGCGTGGGCGCAAATGCTGTACGGATAATTGTTGTGATCGGAGAGGATGGCCTTCACTTCGGCAAAACCGATCGGGCCGCGTGACAACGCCT
>JACRBO010000015.1 GCA_016219235.1 Chloroflexota bacterium | reverse complement strand
CACGATGTCACGCGGCGGATATCCGGCCTGGCTATACCCCACGATCACATCAATGCCTATCCGTGTGCCTCTAATGACGGGCCGGGAGCCACTGCGGCTGTCGATAACCTCCACGTAAGGATGTTGAGGCATCAGTTCCTCGCTCAGGATTTCTTCCACGAGGCGGGCCGGTGCCTGGTGGCGCGCAGCGGCTCGCCGCGCGACCAAATCGTAAAGTGATTTAGACAGAGGGATCGGCACCGTTTCCATGACTTCACCTCGTGAGATTCTTTGGGCAACCCTACAATAATTATACACCCGGCATCGGGCCGGTAGTTGCACGTTCCCCTCTTGCTGGTAAAATAGCCTCACTCTCAATCGGGGCGACCGCACCATCGGGTCGCCCCGACACTCTGTATCGTGATGCTATGGACGCGATTATCGAACTGGACGAACACGACGACATTCACACCGTGCGCGATCGACTGGCCACGGCCAACAGTCCGCGCGTGATCCTGGTCGTGCCCTGGGATGCGCCCGTGCTGCGCCAGACGGTCGATGTGCACATCGTGCGCCGTTTTGCCGAAGTGCAGCACATCGAAGTGGCGATCGTCTCGCCGGAAGGCGAAGTGCGCACGACAGTGCGCGAAGCGGGCCTGCCCGTGTTCCGATCGGTTGAGGCGGCCCAGCGCAAAACCCGCTGGCACAAACTGCCCGACGAAGACGACGAAGAAGAGAAGCCGTGGCAGCCCTCCGCGCGCAAAACGCGCGAGGCGCATCGCGCCGCCGTCGAACGCGATCAATCGGACGTGCACGCGCAAGCGCGCCGGCGGCATCCCGCGTGGCGCATCTTCAAATACGCCCTCGTGCTGATCGTGTTAGCAGTGCTGGCAGGCGCGGCGCTGGTGATCATTCCCCAGGCCGAAATCACGCTGGTACCCAGCTCCGCCCGCCTCATCGTGACGATCAACATCATCGCCGATCCCGAGGCCACCGAGATCGATCCGTTTACCGCCCGCGTCCCCGCGACGCAGATCACCACGATCGTGCGCCAGTTGATTACGGTGCCCACGACGGGCAAGCGCGGCGTCCCGGAGTCACGCGCCGGCGGTACCGTCATCTTCGTCAATCAACTCAACACGCCCTTCACCGTGGGCAAAGGCACCGCGGTGCGCACGACCGCCTCCAGCCAGGCCACGCGCTTCATCTTGACGGAAGACGTGCAGGTGCCGGGCGGCATCGGTGCGCAGGCGCAGGGCAAGGTGGAGGCCGTGGAATTGGGCGCGTCGGGCAATGTGCCCGCCAACTTCATCAACGAAGTCGAAGGCGTGGCCGCGCTGGCCGTGCGTATTAGCAATCCCGAACCGCTCACCGGCGGCGGCGAGCGTGAAGTGGCCGCGGTCGCGTCCGAAGATCGCGACACGGCGCGCGAAGCCATCACGCCCAAATTGCGCGAGGCTGCTGTGCAGCAGTTGCAGGCCGAACTGGGGCCGGGCGAATTCGTCATCGCCGAATCGCTAAGCGGTACCATCCTGGAAGAAACCTTCGATCACGAAATCACCGAACAGGCCGATCAACTCTCGCTGTTGATGCGCGTCGAATACACGGCCGTGAAAGTCTCCAGTGAAGACGCCAACCGATTGGTCTTCACGGCAATGGAGAACCAAGCGCCGGAGAACTATCAACTGATTCCCGAAGGACTGAGTTTTCAGCGTGGTGGAGCAGCGCCGGTCGAAGGTTCCGACACCTTGTTTCAATTCGCGATGCAGGGCGTGGGCTATGCGGCGGCCGATCTGGTATAGAGTCGCGCCACGCGCCGCATCACGGGCAAGTCCATTGCCGAAGCGACCGATCTGCTGAAGCAAGCGCTGCCGCTGAAATCTGATCCGGTGATCACGGTAACGCCCGATTGGTTCCCGTGGCTGCCGTGGTTGAGCATCCGTATCCAGACTGATGTGAATCCGGCCGGCTGATCGCCGTGTCATTCCGAGACCGCCACCAGGCGCCGCGTGGTGCGTGACCGCAGAAATGCTCCAGCCGCCGTCCCCGGCGGCGATCCGCGCCGGGGACGGCGCTGTGAGCACGTGAGTTTCTGAGCAGGAGCGTTCTTTTCCGCGACTGAGGAATCTCTCGCGCAACAGGCGCTGCGACGGGCCGGAATTTCGGTGGACACTCAAACGATATGAGCAGATGGTTGGGATTGGACATCGGCGAGAAACGCATCGGCGTGGCGCTCAGCGATGAAACCAAAACGCTGGCGCGGCCGCTGCTGACCGTCAAGCGCGCCTCGAAAAAAGAGGACTTCGCGCGCCTGGGCGCGATCTGTGCTGAACAACACATCGACCGCATCATCGCTGGACTGCCGAAGACGCTGCGCAACGAAGAGGGCTTTCAGGCTCGCCGCATCCGCCGGTATGCCGATGAGTTGCACGCCGCGCTGCAACTACCGATCGAGTTTTGGGACGAGCGCTTTTCATCGGTAGACGCCCAGGAACGCCTGGCCGCCTCATCGCGCAAAGTCCGTGACAAAGGCGAAATCGATTCGGCGGCGGCGGCCATCATCCTGCAAGACTATCTCAATGAACAATTAGCAATGAACAATGACCAATTAAAAATGACAAACCCTGGCACTGCCTACCAGGGCAAGTGTGACAAATGACCAAAGTCTGAACTTGCCTACTTGTCTACTTATTTACTTGTCTACTTTCCTACTTGTCTACTGGTTTCCTTGCCTGCTTACCTATGAAACGAAAAACGAAACGCCTGATTGTTTTCCTCATTACCATTGCTTTGGTCTGCGGGGCAATGGCGACCGTGGTCACGCTGACGATGGGCCGCGGCGGCAACCTCGGCGGCGGCATTCAACTGGCCGCGCCTAAAGACCTGCAAGAGTTGGTGCTGTCGATCTACCTGAATTTCCGGGCGAGCGACTTAACATCGGCCAGCGGGAGTGATACCACCCCGATCGATTTCAAGATCGAATCGGGTGAGAGTCTGACCGCCATCGCCAATCGCCTGCAATCGATGGGCCTGATCAAAGACCCCGATCTGTTCAAGCGGTATCTGCAATACAACGGCCTGGATGCGGGCATCGAAGCCGGCGATTTTACCCTGACGCAGGCTATGAACGTGCAGCAGTTGGCGCAGGCGCTGCAAGAAGGCCGCATTGCGGAAGTGCAAGTGCGCATTCCGCAGGCGCGTCGCATCGAGGAACTGGCCGACAGTCTGGCCGCGCAGGTACCCATCAGCGCCACGGAGTTTCTGGTGTTGCTGCAAAACGCCAATCAATGGAAAGCGCAGTTCTCGTTCTTGAATGATCTGCCGGCGGGCGCGTCGCTGGAAGGCTACGTCTTCCCCGATACCTATGGCATTGCCAAAGACAAAGTGACCGCGCGCGAGATCATCGCCACGGCGCTGCGCAACTTCGAGAAGCAGGTGACGGTGCAGATGCGCGCCGATTTGCAATCGCAAGGCCGCACGCTGTTCGACGCGATCCGGCTGGCGTCCATCGTCGAGCGTGAAGCCGCCGTCGAGGCCGAGCGGCCCACCATCGCGGGCGTGTACTTCAATCGCCTGACCGATGGCATGGCGCTGGATGCCGATCCCACAGTGCAATATGCATTGGGCAACACGCGCGATCCGAATACGTGGTGGCCGCAGATCACGCAAGACGATTATCAGGGCGTGGATTCGCCGTATAACCTGTATCGCAATCCCGGCCTGACTCCCGGCCCGATCGACAACCCCGCGTTGGCGTCGATCAAGGCCGCCATCAATCCTGAGAAGCACGACTTCTACTATTTCCGCGCCTCGTGCTCGCAGGATGGCACGCACATGTTTGCCCGGACGCTGGACGAGCAAATCGCCAACGAATGCCGGTAGTGAATGAGAGGCGGAGAGAAAGAGAGATGGAGAGAAGGCCACGAGTCACTCTGTCTCTCTTTGTCGCTCTATCTCTCTGTCTCTCATTCGTTTTATCGGCGTGCGCTTCAACCCAACCCGTGATCAAGATCGGTCTCGTCGCGCCATTCGAGGGGCGTTATCGCGTCATCGGCTATGAGGCGATCTACGCGGCACGGCTGGCGATTCGCGAGATCAATGCGCGGGGCGGCGTGAACGGCTATCGCATCGAGTTGGTGGCGCTGGATGATCGGGGTGAAGATGATCGCGCGCTCACAGCGGCCCGACAGTTGATCATCGATCCGCAGGTCGTGGTGGTGATTGGACATTATCGGCCTATGACCACCGATGCGGTGTTAAGTGACTATTGCGCCGCTGGACTGCCGTTGATGGCATTCCAAAGCACGTGGCCGGTGGGCGTGTGTCCGTTCGGGTTGAATGAGTTCCGGTTTGGACGCAGTGTGGCGCGGAATTGGCCCGATGATCGACTCACGTTTGTGAGCAACGTGCCTGATCCAAACTCATTGCCATCAACGGCGGATTTTGTGGCTCAGTACAATGCCATCCCCATCGATGGGACACGCGCCGGGCCGATCGCGCTGCAAACGTATGACGTGATGTTTCTGGTTTTCGATGCGGTTCAACGGGCGGAGAAGATCGAGCGGGGCGGAGTGGCGCTCGCGTTGGCGAACAGCCAATTCACCGGCTCAGGCAGCAAATACGCCTTCGATCAAGCCGGTAACTTGATCGAAGGCCGCACCTATGTGTATGAGTATGATTCGGCGGGACGGCCGCAGTTGATTACGCCTTAGGGGCTTCGCGCCGCGTCAACCACGTATACACCGCCACCGTGCCGATGAGAAACAATGCACCCGCGATAACAAACACGTTCATGGTCGATCCTCCCGTAAGTCCAAAGCCATAAATTCTTCGTCGTAGTACTGCCCTTCGACGCACAGGGCGCGGGCTTCGCGCCCGTACACCACAAAGCCCAGTGATTCGTACAATTTCCGCGCCGCGGTCTGCGTGACCATGACGCCCAGCAGCAAATTCTCCACACCAGCGATGTTACGCACGCGGCGAATCGCATCGTGCATCAGGGCACGCCCTAAACCTTGCCCGCGCGCTTCCGGCGCAACGTACAGGCTGATGATGCTGCCCTTGTGCCGCTGCTTCAGGGCCGTTTCGCGATAGAAACCGACCAGCCCCACCAGCCCACGGTCTTGAAACGCGCCCAGCATAAAACTTTCGGCAGGATCACTGCGGAACCGCGCGGCGATCTTGTCCAGCGTTTGATGGCTGAACTCTTCGGGCGAGCTGGTGAACGCCGTCGGCTCTTCCTGCAATGCCCGCAGACGAATGTCGCGAAAGGCGATAGCATCAGCCTCGGTCAGGACGCGGATGATCATGGCGCGTCGCCGATCCGGCGCGGGCGCAATCGGACACGCGCACCCTGCGGGGTATCTTCAATCTCATAACCGGCGGCGACGATCTGAGCGCGCAGTGCGTCGGCGTCTTTCCAGAGTTTTTGCGCGCGCGCGAGGTCGCGTTGTTGCACCAACCGGCTGACCGCTTCTGGCGTTGTTTCTTCGACGGGTTGCCACTCGGCCAGATTTAGCCCGAATACCCGGTCGAAGTGCAGCAGTGTGGCTTTCCTGGTGGAGGGGGGCAAGTCACTCCGGGCTAACTCCCAGGCCAGGGCGATCGCGCGCGGGGTATTCAAATCGGCGTTGATCTGCACCTCAAATCGGTCGGCGAAATCTTCGTCAAGCATGCCCGGCGGCCCCCACTCGCGAGCCATGCTGCGCAATCGATTAAGTGCCGTGGCGGCTCCGTCCAGACTTTCCCATGTGAAGTTCAGCTTAGCGCGATAGTGCGCGTTCAGGCAGAACCAGCGATAGGCCAACGGGTCGTAACCATGATCGACCAAAGTTTGCAGCCGTAGAAAGTCGCCCGCCGACTTCGCCATCCTGGCGTCGTCGAGTTGCAGGAAATAGCCATGCAGCCAGAAGTTGGCTAAGCGCGTGCCGTAGCAGGCCTGCGTTTGAGCGATTTCATTCGGGTGATGGACCGAGATATGATCTTCGCCGCCGCAGTGAATGTCGAAAAAAATGCCGAGGTACCTGGTGGACATGGCCGAGCATTCGATGTGCCAGCCGGGAAAGCCCATGCCCCAGGGACTGTCCCATTCCATTTGCCGCTGTTGATCAGACGGGCTGAACTTCCACAGGGCAAAGTCGGTGATGTGAT
>JACRBO010000233.1 GCA_016219235.1 Chloroflexota bacterium | reverse complement strand
GTGATCGCCGTGCCGCGCTGGCAGACAAGTTCGGCCGAGACTTCGTAGCCATATTCGTCGTTGACATACACCTCGCCCGACGCGAGGCAGTTGTTGCTCAGCGTCATCTGGATCAGCAGCAGGTCCTTCGTATCCTCGTGCAGTTCCGGGCGCGATTTCAGGCCGCGCACAAACACATCCTGCACTTCCTGGCCCAGCAGGAAACGCGCCGAATCAAAGTCGTGTCCCGCCGAGTTGATGAGGATCGTCGCGCCCGTAATACCAAACGCGACCTGCGCGTTGCGATGCACGCCTTTCCACAACAGCGGCTGGCCGATCTCGCCCGAAGTCGCCATGTTCTTCACGGCCACGTGCTGCGGATCGAAGCGGCGCATGAAGCCCACCGCGATCAGCCTGCGCCCGATCGCCACTTCGGCCTCGAGGACTTTTACGGCGTCTTCGGCTTTGGTCGCCAGCGGCTTCTCGCACAACACGGGCTTGCCCGCCTTGAGACAGGCCAGCGTCATGTCGGCGTGCGTGCCATCGGGCGACGCGATCACCACCGCATCCACGCTGCCGTCGTTGATCAATTTGATTGGATCATCGAAGACCCTCGCATTGCCGCATTGCGCCGCGGCCTGATTTGCATGACCCTGATCGAGATCGTATACGGCTGTGACACTTGCGCCGCCGACGAAGCGATGGATATTCACGGCGTGCCGCGTGCCCATGCCGCCTGTGCCGATCACGCCTACTCGGATGTTTCCAGTACTCATGTTGTATCTCCTGAAAGATGATTAGTTCGACAAAGTGACATTCACCAGGCCACGAGAGAACACAAAGATCACAAAAGATCAAAAACGATGTTCCTTGCGCTCTTTGTGTTCTTTTACGGCTATTCCCTAGTAGGGCGGCTTTCCATAGCCGCCGGTTGTGGCGCGTATGGAAACGCGCCCTACTTGCAAAGCTTTACAGCCCCAGCGACTTGATGTATTCTCGATTGCGCCGCGCGGACTCTTTGGGTTGGCCCATACCCGGCAGCACATCCTGCTCCACCACGCCCCAGCCGTCAAAGCCGATCTTCTTCAGTTCGGCGATGAGCGCCGGGAAGTCCACATTGCCCTTGCCGAGTTCGCAAAAGACGCCACCGCTTACGGACTGGAAATAGTCCCAGCCATTCGCTTTGGCCTGCGCGTGGACGTTAGGCTCGTGATCCTTGAAGTGGAAGTGCCACACGCGGCTGCCCAGTTTGCGCAAGCCCTCGACCGGATCGCCGCCGCCGAAGGCATAGTGACCGCAGTCGAACACAAGGCCCAACAGTTTTGGATCGGTCAGGCTGAGCAGCTTGTCGATCTCGGCGGGTGTTTCGACGAAGCCCGCGCAGTGATGATGGAACGCGGTGCGTTAACCGGCGTCTTTCGTCACAGCCTCAGCCACCTTCTTCGCGGCTTCCGCCGCGATCTGCCACTCGGATTCGCTCAGGCCTATCTCCGGCGTGACGCGGCCCGCGTTCTTCGTGCGAACTGGATCCTTGCCATTGTCGTCGGCCAGCACGATGAAGGGCAGATCGCCTTCGACGGCGGCCATCAGCTTCGCAGTGCGCACCGCAACTTCGACGCCTGCTGCATGGGCTTTCGGGTCTTTGAGCAACACTGGCACGAACGCGCCCAGTAACTTCAACCCGCGCGAATGAATTTCATCCGAAAGTTTCTTCGGATCGGTGGGCATGAAACCCCAATCGCCCAGTTCTGTGCCGATGTAGCCCGTCTCGACGATCTCGTTCAAGACCTGCACGTAGCCCGGCGCTTCACCGGCCAGATCGAACTCCAGCGCGCCCCACGAACACGGCGCATTTGCGATTTTAATCATCAGATCACCTCTATAGATTGAACCGCCAAGACGCTAAGACGCAAAGCATTCCAAAACTTCGCGCTCTTTGCGCCTTCGCGGTCAGATTTCAGAACTGGCGCGACCACTCTTTGAGCCAGCGCTCGACGACGACTTTGGTCTGCGTGAAGAACTCGACGGCGTGCTTGCCCTGACCGTGCAGCGTGCCGAAGAAACTCTCCTTCCAGCCGCTAAACGGGAAGAACGCCATCGGCGCGGCGACCCCGATGTTGATGCCGATGTTGCCCGCCTGCGCTTCATTGCGGAACTTGCGCGCCGCTGCGCCGCTGCTGGTGAACACACAGGCCATGTTGCCGTATTGTCCGTTGTTGACCATCTGAATCGCATCGTCCACGGTCTCAACATTCATCAGCGTCATCACCGGCCCGAAGATTTCCGTCGTCGCCACGGTCGTGCCGGGCTGCACGTTATCGAGGATCGTCGGACGCAGGAAGTTGCCGTTTTCGTAACCGGCGATCACGGCATCGCGTCCTTCGACCAACACCTTCGCGCCCCCGTCGATGCCCTTTTGAATTAAGCCTTCGATGCGGCCCTTGCTCTGCGGCGTAATCACCGGCCCCATCTGCACACCGTCATTCAACCCGAAGCCCACGACGAGTTGCTGCGCCGCCTCGGCCAGCACCGGCTTGAAAATTTTCTCCGCCCCGGCCACCATCACGATGTTGGCGGCGGCGAGACAGCGCTGACCGGCATTGCCATACACGCTGTCGATAACGATCTTCGTCGTCATCTCCGGATCGGCATCGGGCAGCACGAACACGGGATTCTTCGCTCCGCCCTGCGCCTGCACGCGCTTGCCGTTCGCCGAAGCACGGCTGTACACGTGACGCGCGACGGCCGTTGAACCCACAAACGTAATGCCCTGAATCAACGGCTGATCCAGAATCGCGTTGACGGTGTCCGCGCCGCCGTTGACCAGATTGATCACGCCCGCCGGCAAGCCCACTTGCTCGAAGAGGTGAAACACTTTCGTCATCGTCAGCGGCGTCCGCTCGGACTGCTTGATGATCACCGTGTTGCCCGTCGCCAGCGCGTAGGGCAGATACCAGAACGGGATCATGCCGGGGAAGTTGAACGGGCAGATCGAGGCGACCACACCCACCGGCTGGCGGATCATGTATTCGTCGATGCCGCGCGCGATGTCTTCCGCGAAGTCGCCCAGCATCATCATCGGGATGCCGCAGGCCGTTTCCACGTTCTCGATCGCGCGTCGCATCTCACCGCGCGCGTCGCTGAGAATCTTGCCGTTCTCGATCGTGATGCTGCGCGCCAGGTCGTCGAAGTGCTCTTCCATCAGCATCTTGAGTTTGAACAGATACTGGATGCGCTCGGTCGCGGGCGTGCGCCGCCACGATTCAAACGCCTTCGCGGCGGCTTGCGCGGCTTGATCGACTTCCGCCTGCGTCGAGAAGGGTGTGACGGCCAGCGTCTCACAGGTCGCTGGATTCTGCACTTCCAGAAATCCCGTGCCCGCCGATTCGCGCCACGCGCCGTCAATGTAGTTCTTTAGTCTTTCTGCCATCGTGTTCTCCTAACTTACCGCGATGGCATGAGGATGCCATCACTACGGCTTGACTTGTCACGAAAGGACACAAGGGACACAAAGAAAAAGATTTGCCTTTTGTGCTCTCTGCGTTCTTTTGTGGCTAATTTGATATTGCCAAATTACTTCATATCAGGATTCGGCAGCATGTAGTCCCGCACGACCGCAACCAGATCATGGTAATTGCCGATGAACCCGCGCAGTGTGCGCACGGTCGGGCCGAACGAATCGAACTCGTCGATGGTCAGGCCGTCTTCGTTGTACGCGCGCCGGAAATCGACGAAGTGATCGCACAGCGATTCCACCACGCCGGGCGGCACCGGCTCGTCGAAGCGTTCCTTCACCTCGACATCCGATCCGTTGAACAGCAGCTGCCATTCGTATGGAATCGTCAACACCACATCGCCGCCGATCAATTCCGACCAGTGCAGGTGATGGCGATAGGCCGCCGCCAGCAAGCGGGCGCGATAACCGCGCTGCTTGAAAATGGGGTACGCTTTCTTGAAGCACGCGATACCGGCCCAATCGCACACGCCCGGCGACACGACGATCTTGTCGCGCTTCTCCAGCACGTGCAGCCAGTCATCCAATCGGCCGATCATCATCGTGGCGACGGGCGACATATCGGCAGTGGATTTACCTTCGGCCTCGCGCCGCTTTAGACCGCGCTCGACCGCTTCGGCGACCGCGATTACCTGCGGCACACAGAAGCTCACCGTCGCGTTGATGTTGACGCCGTGATAGGTCGCTTCTTCGATCGCCGCGATGCCCGCCTTCGTGACCGGAATCTTCACCTGCATATTCGGCGCGAGCGTGTTGAAGTGAATGGCCTGCTGTGTGATCGCCTCCGCGTTGCGATAGAACGTCGGATTCGTCTGGATCGACAGGCGCCCTTTGCGGCCTTGTTCGCGTTCAAAGACGGGCAATAGCAGCGACGCGCCCTTGACGGCCATCTCTTCGATCAACTTCCACGCGACATCATCTTCCGTCCACGTCGGGTTATCGGCGATGATCTGCCTGATGCGATCGCGCCACAGATGCGCCTCTTTCTTCAAGACGCCGAGCACGATCGAGGGGTTGGTGGTCGCCCCGACCGCGCCGTGTTCGATCGCGTAGGTTAGTTCTTCGATCGAGCACGAATCGTTCCAGTAATCGGTGGCCGTCGTCGTCACGGTTTGATGCAGCGGCGATTTATACTTCGTCATAGCCTTGCCCTCCTGATACTTTTGTCGTTACTGCTCGGCTAACGCGTGGTGTCCTGTGAACGTCATTCCCGCGTGCTTCCGCCTATGGCGGTTCCCGATTCCGTTTACGCTTATGCTCTAGCGGGAGCGCCAGCTCCGCGACCAGCCGCCGCGCGAAGCGTGGCGCTCCGCTGAGCGCGTAAACCAATTAGGAAAGCGCTCTAGCGCGTGTCCGGCACACCGTGCCGGACACGCCGTAGCGGGAATCCAGTGTTTCAGTTAGTGCAAGCAGTCGATTGGCGCGCTGGATGCCCGATAGAAGCGTTCGGGCATGACACCCATTGAATGCACACGTGTGATTCACCATTCAAAAAAAAGAGCCACGATAAGCGCGGGACGACGGGCCAGCTACAACCGATCGGCTGTAGCTGGCCCGCACGGTTGTTACTTCAAGAAATCGCCGATGTTGTCCTTCGACACCACTGCCACGCCCGTATTCACGAACGCATCGACTTTCTCACCACGCGCCACCGCCGCTGCGGTCAACGTGCCGAGTTCGCCGATCTTGCCCGGATACTGCGCGATCGAACCGCTCAACTCACCGGCCTGAATCGACTTCAACGCATCCGGCGACGCATCGAAACCGACGATGACCAGCGTCTTGCCCGCGGCCTTGGCCGCATTGAACGCGCCCAGCGCCATCTCATCGTTGGTCGCATAGATCGCCTTCAAGTTCGGATTCGCCGTCAGCAGATTCTCGGCTACGGTTTGACCCTTAGCGCGATCGCTGTCCGCCGGCTGAACGGCTACGACCTTGATGCCGGCCGCTTCGAGCGCGGCCTTCGCGCCTTCTTCGCGCAGGTTGTGCACAGGGTCGCCTGCCGCGCCGCGAATGATCGCCACTTCGTCACCGGCCTTCAACGCCTTCGCGATGAACTCACCCGCGAGTTGACCGCCCAACTTGTTGTCGGTGCCGACGAACGCGCTCTTCGCATCAAACGTCGAAATGTTCGTATCGATCAACACGACGGGGATGCCCGCATCGACCGCTTTTTGCAGGGTTGGCTGAAGCTGATCGGCCTGGCTCGGTGCAACCGCGAGCGCATCGACTTTCGCGCTGATCTGCGCCTCGATGATGCGGATTTGCCCTTCGATGTCGGTCTCTTCGTTCGGGCCGAGGAAGGTCGCCGTCACGCTCGGATCAGTCTTCATCGCCGCTTCGACGCCCGCGCCCACCAACTTCCAGTAGTCGCTGGTCACGGCCTTCACGACCACCGCGATATTGACGGCCTGCTTCTCGCCGCCGCTGCTCGTCGCGCCCGGCAGGAAGTCGCCGATATTGGCCTTGCTCACGACATCGACGCCCGTGTTCACGAAGGCTTCAACCTTTTCGCCGCGCGCCACAGCCGCTGCCGTCAACGTGCCGAGTTCGCCGATCTTGCCGGGGAACTGCGCGATCGAGCCACTGAGTTCACCCGCATCGATCGACTTGAGCGCATCCGGCGACGCATCGAAGCCAACGGTGACCAGCGTCTTGCCGGCGGCCTTCGCAGCATTCAGCGCACCCAACGCCATTTCGTCGTTGGTCGCGTAGATCGCCTTCAAGTTCGGATTCGCCGTCAGCAGATTCTCGGCCACGGTCTGGCCCTTCGCCCGATCGCTGTCTGCCGGTTGAACGGCGACAACCTTGATACCCGCCGCTTCGAGCGCGGCCTTCGCGCCTTCTTCGCGCAGGTTGTGCACGGGATCGCCCGCCGCGCCACGGATGATGGCGACTTCATCGCCGGCCTTCAGCGCCTTCGCGATGAACTCGCCCGCGAGCTGCCCGCCCAACTTGTTGTCGGTGCCGACGAAGGCCGACTTCTTATCGAACGTCGCGATGTTGGTGTCGATCAACACGACCGGGATGCCCGCATCCACAGCCTTCTGAAGTGTCGGCTGAAGTTGATCGGCCTGGCTCGGCGCAACGGCCAATGCATCGACCTTCGCGCTGATCTGCGCCTCGATGATGCGAATCTGGCCCTCGATGTCCGTCTCTTCATTCGGGCCGAGGAACGTGGCCTTGATCGTCGGATCGGTCTTCATCGCGTCGGCGACGCCCGCGCCGACCAACTTCCAGTAATCGCTGGTCACGGCCTTCACGACCACCGCGACATTGAGTTCTTTCTTCGCACCGCCGGCCGCCACTGCGCCGCTGTAGAACTTGCTGATGTTGTCCGTGCTCACGACATCGACGCCCGTGTTCACAAAGGCATCGACCTTCTCACCGCGCGCGACCTTCGCCGCCGTCAGTGTGCCGAGTTCGCCGATCTTGCCGGGGAACTGCGCCACGGAGCCGCTGAGCTCACCCGCTGCGATCGACTTCAACGCATCCGGCGACGCATCGAAACCCACGACGACCAGAGTCTAGCCTGCGGCCTAGGCCGCATTCAGTGCGCCCAACGCCATTTCATCGTTGGTGGCGTAGATCGCCTTCAAATTTGGATTCGCCGTCAACAGATTCTCGGCTACGGTCTGGCCCTTGGCGCGATCGCTGTCGGCGGGCTGTACGGCCACGACCTTAATACCGGCCTTATCAAACGCTTCTTTCGCGCCTTCTTCGCGCAGGTTGTGCACGGGGTCGCCCGCCGCGCCGCGGATGATCGCCACTTCGTCGCCCGACTTCAACGCCTTCGCGATGAACTCGCCCGCGAGCTGCCCGCCCAACTTGTTGTCGGTGCCGACGAACGCGGCCTTCTTATCGAACGTCGAGATGTTGGTGTCGATCAACACGACCGGGATGCCTGCATCCACAGCCTTCTGAAGTGTCGGCTGAAGTTGATCGGCCTGGCTCGGCGCAACGGCCAACGCATCGACCTTCGCGCTGATCTGCGCCTCGATGATACGAATCTGGCCTTCAATATCGGTCTCTTCGTTCGGGCCGAGGAACGTCGCTTTGATCGTCGGGTCGGCCTTCATCGCGTCTTCGACGCCCGCGCCCACCAGCTTCCAGTAGTCGCTGGTCACGGCCTTCACCACTACTGCAATATTCAACTGTTTAGCGTCGCCGGCCGCGGGCGGTTGCGCCGCAGGTTGCTGGGCGGCGGGAGTCTGCGCAGCCGGTTGAGCGCACGCGCTCAACACCAGCGCCAGCACCATCGTCATCACAAACAACTTGTTCAATTTGGCGAACATGTTTCTCCTCCAGGAGAGTGTGTTGGATGTATTCAAGAAGCGACTTCAAAACGGTTGAGACGAACCTCGATTGAATTCAGTGACACCTCCTTGCGAACATCTGCCTCACCCCCGGCCCCTCTCCTGATGACGAAAGCATGTCATCAGAAGAGGGGAGCAGCCGCGCCATCAGGTCGCGCGCTCCCCCTCTCCCGAAATCACGCTTTTGATTTCGGGAGAGGGGGTCGGGGGGTGAGGCTATTTCCTTGCCCGTTGGCGCAGC
>JACRBO010000232.1 GCA_016219235.1 Chloroflexota bacterium | reverse complement strand
TAGCCCGCCCACGCGATGATGTCGACCTGGCCTTCCCCCGGCCCGATCGACTGTTTCGGCCCGCCGGCTGCACCGCCGGCGCCGCCGCACGCGGACAACACTATTGTGAAGACGACCAACAACGAGGCGACAAACGACATCCGACGCGAAACGTGGCGTTGCGACATGGCTCCCCCTTTGAGTTGTAGTTGAGGTCGATGCTCGGTCCTGGCTAGAGATCGAGCGTTGGCGGTGAACTGCGGGGATTATAGCATCGCGCTTTCTGAACTGTCAACGCACTAATTCAACTCAGGTGTGTTTGACTATCGGCGCAGGCGATTACGCCGTCATTCGACAATTGCGCAACTTCGGCCTGTTCCAGCTTCAATTCATCGCGCAGCACCGCACGGGTATGCTCGCCCAGCAGTGGCCCGCGCACGATCGGCGGCGGTTCAACCCCGGCCAGTTGAATCGGCGAGCCGGGCACGGTAATTGACGCGCCACTCGCCAGAGTCAACCGCGCTAACATGCCGCGTGCTTCCAGGCACGGATCATGGGCCAGCTCATCCATCGCGCGGACTGGCCCGGCTGGAATTCCCGCCGCGTGCAGATCGATCAACAACGCCTGCGTCGAACGAGCCGCGCACCAGTTTTCGAGAACGGGGCGCAGTTCCGCGTAGTGACTTACGCGATCCAGGTTGGTCGCAAAACGGGCATCCACCGCAAGGGCCGGATCGATCAAGCGCGCCAGCGCCTGCCACAACCGATCGTTCCCCGCGCCGATCACGATCCAACCGTCGAGCGTGTGGAAACTATCGAAGGGCGCGATCACCGTATCGATGTTGCCGTGACGCGCGGGCACCTGTTCCGTCACAGTGTAATCAACCAGCGCGTTCTCCAGACAGGCGAAGACCGCATCGATCATCGCCACATCGACGTGCGCGCCGCGTCCCGTTCGCTCACGTCCCACCAGCGCAGCCAGCAAACCCGTCGCCGCCGTCAAGCCACTGATCGCATCCGCAATGGCCGGGCCGGTTTTAAGTGGTTGATCGGGCAGCCCGGTCAGACTCATCAGGCCGCTCATGGCCTGCGCCACGATGTCGTAGCAGCCCAGCCTGGCATCTGATCCAACCTGTCCGAAGCCGCTGAGACTTACATACACCAGACATGGATTCAAAGCCGATAGCGCATCGTAGTCCAGACGATAACGCTGCATCTGACCGGGCCGGAAGTTTTCGATCAGTACATCGACCCGCGTTGCCAGCCGGCGCAACAGGCTTTGGCCCGTTTCGACGCGATGATCGATCGCGATGGAACGCTTGCCGCGATTGAGCGTCTCGAAGTAGCCGCTGTAACCATCGACGAACGGGCCAAAGGCACGGCTGTCGTCGCCAAACCGCGGGTGCTCAACCTTGATAACGGTCGCCCCCAGATCGGCCAGCAGGCGCGTCGCATAGGGGCCGCTGTACACGCGCGTGAAATCAAGGACCGTGATGCCGTTGAGCGGACGCGACGCAGTCACAGGATGTCGCCTCCGGCACAGTCCCAACGTGCGAAGTTCAACAGTTCATCCGGGGTACGAGCAGTCAGTGGTTTCACAGTGAGATAGTACGGCGATCGGGTGTAAGGCAGTACGACGTCAACGCCGATGGCTCGAAGCGCCGATCGCAAGGTCGAGGCCGGCGTGATCAAGGCATGGACGAAGTAGATGCCGTTGGCACGCAATGCGCTGGCCCAACGCTTGAGCAGGCCGCTTACATCGGCGGCATAAGCGCCGAGCAATGACACACCGGCAAACGGGCCGACTCGAATCGGGCGATAGACCACCAGTCCTCGCACCTCACGCTCAACGCTATGCACGCCAAAGCAATAACGCCGAAACGGATGATGTGTGAAGCGATGCTGAATCAACGCCTCTGAAGTTGCAAAGCGAATATGATCATCGACTGGTAGATTGATCTGCACCGGCGCAGCCGGCCACCGATCAGTGAGGGTCAACGGCTCTGCGGCGGTAGGGCGCAGCCAGATCAGACGGGGTCGCAGCTGGCCGACAACTCGATAGCCGTAGCCCGTACTGTGACGATCGACTTGCACACCGGCCGCATTGGAGAAGCCCACACCAGCCACGCCACCCAGTTCGGCCAAAGCGGCGTACACCGGCCGGGCCACCTGCTTGACAAGACCGCGTCCGCGATATTCAGGATGCACGGCCAGATTGACGCTAAGCCCCACACAGGCGAGCGACGCAGCGTGCGGCAGCAGCAATGCCGTTAACATCGAGCAATATTGCGCGACCAGCCGCGAGCCATCCCACGCGCCCCACGCGATCAGATCATGCCCGGTATTCATCCAATGCAACAGTTGCACCATCTCACTACCCGATCGATCAAATGCCAACGACAGCAGTTCCGCCCATGGTTCACAGTCGTCTAATGTCAATGCTCGCAACTGCATTTCTCATCTCGAAAGGGCACAGAACATTTCAAATCTCTGTGCCCGGTGGTTTGGGTTAGTGCGCCGCCGCATCCAACGCGCCCGCGAAAATCTTCAGCGCCTCATCGATCTCGGCCTTGCTCACCACCAGCGGAGGAATCCAGCGGATGACGTTGTCATACGTGCCGCACGTCAGCAGCATCAGGCCGCGCTCGAAGGCCGCTTTCACCACCGCCTTTGAGGTGTCCGTATCGGGTTCGCCATTGGCTTTGGTAAACTCGGTCGCCGTCATCAGGCCCAGCCCGCGCACATCGCCCATCACCGAGAAATCCTGCTGCAACTTCAACAGGCCCGTCAGCAGTTGCGCGCCGCGCGCCAGCGCGTTCTCCACCAGATGCTCTGCCTTGATCGTCTGAATCGTCGCGACCGCCGCCGCGCACGCCACCGCGTTGCCGCCATACGTGCCGCCATGCGAGCCGACGATCCACTTCGACATCAGGTCTTTGCGCGTGACGAGCGCACTCAGCGGCATGCCGGACGCGATGCCTTTCGCGGTGATCAGAATATCGGGCGCGATGTTGAAATGCTCTGAAGCAAACCACTTGCCGGTCCGCCCCACGCCCGATTGGACTTCATCGGCGACGAGGAGCATCCCGTGCAGATCGCACAACGCGCGCAGTTCGCGCATGAAGTCCAGCGGCGGCACCACGTAACCGCCCTCGCCCAACACCGGCTCGATGACGATGCAGGCGGTCTCATCGGGCGCGGATTGGCTCTTCAACAACTTCTTCAATTCGTGGAGGGCGTAATCGGTGGTGGCCTCGTCGTCCAGCTTCAACTGATACGCATACGGATACGGCGCGACGTGGATGCCCGCGACCAGCGGCTGATAGCCGTTGCGATAGATCGTCTTGCTGGTCGTCATCGACATGGTCAGGTGCGTGCGGCCGTGAAACGAGCCGGTGAACACGATGACGTTGGTGCGTTTCGTCGCCTGCTTCGACAACTTCACGGCGGCCTCGACGATCTCCCCGCCGCTGTTAGAGAAGAAGAACTCGCTGAGCTCAGGCCACGCGATGATCGAAGACAACTCGTCGATGAGATTCATCATCGGCTGATGATAGACGATGTTGGCTTGGCCGTGGATCAATTTAGCCGCCTGATCTTGAATCGCCTTCACTACCCTGGGATGCGCGTGGCCGGTGCTGGTCACGCCGATCCCCGAAGTAAAGTCCATGTATTTACGGCCGTCCGTGTCGATGAGGTAAACGCCTTCGCCGTGATCGGCCATGATGCTGAATGAACGTCCCCACACAGTTCCGATGTGTTCAATGCCGGGCATGCTGCTCCTTGGGTTGGAAAGAGTGGCTATAAAGGTAGCATTGATCAGGCCGGTTCGTCAAGCGCGGATTTCTCATGAACAATTCAGCCTGGCCGGCAAATATCCCGGCTGTAAGTCGCGCCTCTGGAGCCGTTGGCTGATCGTCCACCTTCGTGGACGAATCTTCGTCGGCCTACGCCGTCTATCGGCGGCACGCCCTTCAGGTGCGATTTCAATCGCCTGAGCGTTCACGGTCCTCAATCTGCTATAATTCCGCAAACACTGCCTCCATTGCGGTCACCACTCAGTGGTCACGTGCAGTCGATTGTCATTCCCGCACGCTTCTGTAGACTCTTGCAATCTCGTACCCCTGCCTTTCTCGGAAAATCGTACCCCGCAGAGGCAGCAGGGGCAAGTGACGCACAGGCGGGCGACTGGAAGTCGCGCCTCGAGAGCCGTCGGCTGATCGTCCACCTACGTG
>JACRBO010000007.1 GCA_016219235.1 Chloroflexota bacterium | reverse complement strand
GCGCGCGATTCGTAAGCTCAACGTGAAAGTTCCGCCTGGCGTCGATACGGGCACGCAAATTCGCCTGACTGGCGAAGGCGAGCTGGGTGAATACGGTGGCCCCGTTGGCAATCTGTATGTCGTGCTGGAAGTGAAGCCGCATCCGTTCTTCCGCCGCCGCGAAGACGACGTGGTGTTGGAAGTGCAGGTGAATGTAGCTCAGGCCGCGCTGGGTGATGAGATCATTGTGCCGACGCTGGACGGCGACGAGAAGATCGCGATTCCGGGAGGCACCCAGACCGGCCGCGTGATCCCGGTGCGCGGCAAGGGCATTCCGCATTTGCGGCGGCAGGGCCGCGGCGATCAACTCGTGGTGGTGCAGGTCACCGTGCCGACGCAGTTGACGAGCGATCAACGCAAACTGTTCGCGGAGTTAGCCAAGACGCTGGGCAAAGAAGTGATTCCGCAAAATGAAAAGGGTTTCATCGATAAGTTGAAGGATTTGTTTACAGTCTGAGTAGATAAGTAGACAAGGAAAAAGTAGATAAGTAGACAGGGACGCCGACCCATTTGGGTCGGTGTCCTTTTTGTCGAGATGGTCGGTGATTGTGCTGGTCCTTATCACGATGTTTGTTGTAATCCGGTAACGAACATCTTGACGAGCTGCTGAAAACTTTCGTCGCAATCGAGGGGCAGACCAAAGCCGCCGGCCACTTCCAGCGTGGCGAAACCATGCACGATGCTGCGCAAGCCGCGCACGGCATGCAACGCGGCTTCGCCGTGTAAGTCAAATGATCCGACAACGGCCAGCGCGATCTGCACCACGCGCTCTTGCGCGGTCTGCAATTCAACATCGATCGGCGTCTGCAACCCCGACGAGCGCAGCCCCGTCATGTACAAGCCATAGTGATCTTTGACGTAGCCCCGATAAGCCTCGGCCAGTGCCAGCACCGCCTCCGCGCCCGACTTGCCAATCGCCGCATTGCCCATGACTTCGCCCAGATCGCGTGTGCTCAGTAAAGCCAGTTCGCGCTGCAAACCGGGCAGGCCATCGATGTGATTGTAGAGTGACGGCGTTTGCACATCGAGTTCTCTGGCTAAACGCCCTAACGACAGCGCCCCTAGCCCCTCGGCTTCGATGAGCTCGACGGCAGCCTGAACGACTGTCGTTGTGTCCAATCGCGCTTTGCGTGGTTGCGATTTAGTTTTTGTTTTCATGGAAGGCCTTCAATGCCGACAGAATGATCGGGCCGGTAATCTCTGGCATTTCGGCGTGCGGATAGTGACCGGCATTCTCGATCATCTGGTATGTGCTGCGCAGGCTGTTCGCCACCAACTTCGCTTCAGCCTCGGGGTCTTTGAAGTCGCGATCCTTGCTGCCCATCAGCACCTTGACCGGCGCAGTAACGCGCGGCAGACGCTGCTCTGAAGCCAACTTCGATGCCCTGAGCATGTGATGCAACGCTTCCAGCCGCCCCCGCGCTTTCAAGTTGGCGCGCAGCGCGATAGTGTACTCGGCGAAGTCAGCCGGTTTGTGCGTGGGATACAGCGTGGCGAAATACTTCAGCCACATCGACGGTCCCCACGGGCGGGCGAACATCACCGCGAGCATCAACTGCAAGAATTTGTCGCCCGCGCCGCGCACGAACGGCCCGATCAATACGAGGCCGCGAATGAGATCCGGCGCTTCGGCCGCAGCCCATACGCCCGCCCCTGCGGCCATCGAGGCGCCGACGATGAAGGCCGGCCCGGCGTTGAGGTGGCGAATCAGCGCGAGGATGTCGCTACCGATCGCGGCCACCGAAAAGTCCGGCCATTCCGTGCTGCTCTCGCCGTGCCCCCGCACGTCGAGACTGATGGCGCGATAGCCAGCCGCCACTAACTGCGGCGCGAGAAAGCGATACTCGCCGCGCAGGTCGCCCATCGAGGGGACGCAGATGACCAGCGGGCCGCTGCCCGCGTCGTCGTAAGCCAGTATGCCGTTTTGGTGTTTCAGAAATTGAGTTGCCATTGCTTCCTCCCAGAGACTAATAATCTTTGTTATTATACTAATATCATTAGTTTTGTCAAGACCCGCTTTTGCCAGGCATTGAGAGGTCGCAGCATGCCTGGCTTGCGGGTATAATGGCCTCGCAATCCATCACAACTTGAACATGAGGCAAGATGTCTTCCAATCAGCAATCCAATGAATGGCTGGAAGTGTGTGTAATGACCGAGCCGGAAACGGCCGAGGCGGTGTCCGAAGTGTTGAGCCGCTACGCACCGAACGGCGTGGCGATCGAACAACTGGCGCGCGACATCGGGCTGGGCGCGGACGAAGGTGCGGCGCAAGATTTAGAGCAGATTGTGGCGGTGCGCGCTTACGTATCGATGATGGATGACGTCGAGCATAAGAAGCAGCAGATCGAAGAAGCATTGTGGCACTTGAGCCGCATCGCCCACATTCCCGAACCGACGTTTCGCGTGGTGGCCGAAAGCGATTGGGCCAATGCGTGGCGCGAGCATTATCACGTGGCGCATCTGGGCGAACGCTTTGTGATCAAACCGTCGTGGCGCGAATATGAGGCGCAGCCGAACGAGATCGTGCTGGAACTCGATCCGGGCATGGCCTTTGGCACGGGCCTGCATCCTACCACGCAAATGTGCCTGGCCGCGATCGAGAAGTACGCGCAGCCGCACATGCACACACTCGATCTGGGCACCGGCTCGGGCATTCTGGCGATCGGGGCGGCAAAGCTGGGCGTGAAATCGATCGTCGCCATCGACAACGACCCGGTGGCGGTGAAGGCGGCTATCGAAAATGTACAGCTCAATCACGTCGAGGATGCGGTTCGTTGCAGCGTAGGCTCTTTAGCGGAAGCGGCTGCCGGGACGTACGATCTGATCGTGGTGAATATTTTGGCGCGCGTGATCATCGCGATGTGCGAGGACCGGTTGGGCCGCGTGGTTCGATCGGGCGGGTTGGCGATCCTGGCAGGTTTGATTGATACGCAGGAATATGGCGTGCGCGAAGCGCTGACGTCGCAGGGGCTGAGCGTGATCGATCGCTTGCAGGATAAAGACTGGGTGTGTTTGATCGCGCGGCAGGACTAAAAAATCCGGCTGGTCAGTCAGACCAGCCGGATTGATTTAGAACTCGGCGGCGGGGGCGCTGGGGCTGCGGAAGCGATAGGTGATGCGACCCTTGCTGAGGTCGTAGGGCGACATTTCCACCTTGACGCGGTCGCCCAGCAGAATGCGGATGTAGTAGCGGCGCATCTTGCCAGACAAGTACCCCATCACGGTATGGCCGTTCTCCAATTTAACCGTAAACATGGTGTTCGGCAGGGCTTCCACCACGATCCCTTCCACTTCGACCTTTTCTTCTTTGGTCTTCATATTTGTATCGCGTTTCATCAGGTCTCCTTGTGTTTCGCCCTGCGACAACAGAGCGCAGCCGACCCGGCTGCGCTCTCGAACTAAACTGACGGTCGTAAACGCTCAGCTGATTTTGGGTCGGTGGTTGAGTCCGCGTATAAGATAGACAGCGGTACAACGGCTCTTAGTATACCTGATCGATCACACCCGGTCAAATCAAGTTAAAAATGTAACGAAGCAGGCGCGCCACTACTCGGGCGCGCCACTACTCGGGCGCGGCACTATTCAGCCGGCCGCACCGGCCGCCGCGCCGCCAACAACACGATCAACAGGCTGACGGCCCCCAGGCCCAGCGCAAACGGGAAGACAGGCGTGCTCGCCACATTGACCGGCACCGGCGTGGGCAGCGGCGTCGGCTCCAGCGTGGGCGTGGTGGTGGGAGTCGGTGTGGGTGGCCGGCGCGTTGCGGTGGCCGTGGGTGTGGGCGTGACGGTGGGCGTAGGCGTGATGGTCGGTATGGCCGGCGTGGCGATGCGGGCGGGTTGCGCCTGGGTGTCAGCCGTAACGGGTTTTACTTCGTCGCCGGGCGCAAACACATCGAGCAGGCCGTTGACGATGATGAACTGATCGCCGGCGCCCAGCGCACGTTGCGCGGTGCGCAGATCGAGCGCAATGACGGCATTGTCACCAATCACCCGCGCGCCATCGGCCGTGAGCTCCAGCGCAGTGTCGCCGGTCAAGCCCAACGCGATCACATCGGGATGATTGTAGGCCAGCGAGAATAAGCGCCCCCAGCGATTATCGCTCAACACTTGCGGCTCGATCATGACGTTGAGCAGATTCAAGCCGTTGGAAATGGGCGTGGTGTCTTGTATGAACGCCGTCTGGATCGCGATTTCGGCCGCGCCGGCGTCGTCGGGGGTGGGCGCCTGCGCCGCAAAAAACCGGCCTGCCATGGCGGCGCCGCCGTTATCGGCCAACAGCGGCAGACCGCTGCGCCACGCGGCTTCGATCAGCGAGAGGGCTGGCGTCTTGACTTTGGATTGATCGTGTGCGAGCAGAATGATGCCGGTGACGTCTTTCGTCACCACCAGCGGCTGGGCCACGGCCCGATCGGGGATCACGACAATATCGGCTGGCATGTTCAGCGCGGCTGCGTAGGCTTCGGCCAGGGTCTGCGCGGCCTGATCGGAATCGTAGCCGGTGGCGACGATCAAGATGCGGCGGCGCGGATTATCGGCCAGTTCGGCGAAGCGCTTCAAGACCGTGCTCGACGCGATGTTGTCGCTCAAGTCGCCGGCCAGCAGCAGCGGCCCGGCGTCTTTGGGCAGCGTCAGGGCGCTGAAGGTCCGATCGAGTTTGGCGCGCGGCGTCAACGCTTGAGCTTGCAGCGTAGTCGCACGCCTGGTCAGATCGTAACTGGCGCGGCCGGGCGCGAGCAGTTGCACCAGCACATTGCGCAGGCTCAGCGTATTAGCCGGCCCGTGATATTGCACGGCGTCGGCAGCGTGATACGTTTCGGCGTCGAGCACCGTCACCGTGTACAGGCCAAACACATCCTGCAGCCGTGCGCCATCATACACGTTGACGCCGGTGTAGGCATCGACGCCCACACCGACGTGCGGCACATTGGGCAGTGACAGCGCGTTGAGCAAGCGGCCAAACCGATTGTCCTGATGGAAATGCTGATCGACGATGGCACTCGTCACACCGAAGGACAGGCCGCGCCTGGCCGAGGTGTTCCACACGTCGGGCGCGCCAAAGTTCAGGGCATTGGCTGCTGCGAAATTCTCGGTGTAGCCGCCCAGCATGGTCGCCGACAGCAGCCCGCCGCCCGCGCTGGTCCCCGCCACGATGACGCCGTTCTGATACGCCTTGGT
>JACRBO010000238.1 GCA_016219235.1 Chloroflexota bacterium | reverse complement strand
CGGAACGCGGCTTGCGCGCCGGGCTGCCGTCGATCCTGACCGAGCGCGCTCATGCGGCCAAGACGCGCCTGAAACAGTTGAAGACAACCGTGAATCATTGAATTGAGGAGATAACAACATGGAACCTAAACGACTGTATCGAAGCCGGACCGACCGGATGGTGTCCGGGGTGTGCGGCGGGCTGGCCCAGTACTTCAACATCGACGTGACGCTGGTGCGGCTGGTGTTTCTGTTGCTGCTGGTGTTTGGCGGCGGCGGCTTCTTGATCTACATCGTGCTGGCGATCGTCGTGCCGGAAGAGGGCACCACCGCCGGGTCGCCGCAGGAAGTGATGCAGGCCAACGCTCAGGACTTTGCCGATCGTGCCAAACAATTGGGCGAAGGCTTTGGCTCTGGTACGACGGCGGCGGGCAACCGGCAGGGCGCGCTGCTGGTGGGCGGGGTGTTGATCGCGGTGGGTATTCTGTTTCTGGTGCAGAACATCCTGCGCATCAACTTCAGCCAGTTCTGGCCGCTGCTGTTGATCGTGATCGGCGTGGCGCTGCTGGTGCCGCAGTTTCGCAAGTCGTAAAGCTAGTCGATCGGTCAACTGGTTGACTGGTCAACTGGTTGACTGGTTGACTGGTTGACCGATTACCGGTTGACCGGTTGACCGGTTACCGATTGCCAGCCATTTCGCTGATTCGCTGACTCGCCGACTTGTAATTTGCTTCTCGCCCCTGTCGATGCTAAACTCATCAACACAGGAGCGAGACGTATGGCGGCGAAGCGCCGGACGGACAACAATCTGGTATGGGATGCGGCTCGGGTGAAAGCCCTGCGTGATGAGCTGGGTCTGACCCAGCAGCAGCTGGCCGATCGGCTGGGCGTGCGCCAGCAGACCATCAGTGAGTGGGAGCAGGGTGTCTATCCGCCGCGCCGCTCGAGCTGCATGTTGCTGACGATGTATGCGAAAGAGGCGCGACTGGCGGCGAAGAGTAAGAAGTGAAAAGTAACGAGTGACGAGTAACGAGTGACGAGTGACGAGTGACGAGTAAGAACTTCCGGGGTGGAGAGTGACTTCGGAAGTTTTATTTTGGGCAAGAGACCTGACAGGTGGCGCACGTCTGATCATGCAACAAGGCGTTCGGTGCGCCACCTGTCAGGTCTTTACTTTGCCGCCAACCGCTCGCTTAAGCCGGAGTAACGCTGGCCGGGTTGATTGTTCTTCACCGCCATCGCCAGAGCGCGTTTGCTGCCGACGAGCACCACCAGTTTTTTGGCGCGCGTGATGCCGGTGTAGAGCAGATTGCGCTGCAACATCATGTAGTGCTGCGTGAGCAAGGGCATAACGATGGCGGGATATTCGCTGCCCTGCGCCTTGTGGACGCTGACGGCGTAGGCCAAAGTCAGTTCATCTGTTTCGGACCACTCGTACTCGATCGGCCGATCGTCGATCGCGACCGTAAGTGTTTGATTCTCCAGATCGATCCCCATGACGTAGCCCAGATCGCCGTTGTACACATCCTTGTCATAGTTGTTGCGCGTCTGCAAGACCCGATCGCCCACTCGAAACAACGTGCCGCTGAGCTTGCGTTCCAACTTGTTGGGCGCGGGCGGATTGAGTCTGGCTTGCAGCAGTGAGTTCAAATTAGTAACGCCCGTGGCGCTGCGATACATCGGCGAGAGCACTTGAATATCGAGCGGTTTCAGCCCGAATTTGCCAGGGATGCGGCTCGCCACCAGATCGACGATCAACTCCGCGGCCTCGTCGGGCTCGTCTTTGACGAACAGGAAGAAATCGTCGGCGTCTTTGGGCGTGAAGGGCAGCTGCCCCTGATTGATGCGGTGCGAGTTGGTGATGATGTGCGAGGTCTGCGCTTGCCGGAAGATTACGTCCAGCCGGATGACGGCCGCCCGCCCGCTGGCGATGATGTCGCGCAGCACGTCGCCCGCGCCCACGCTGGGCAGCTGATCGACATCGCCGACGAGCAGCAGATGCGCGTTGGGCGGCACGGCTTTCAGCAGATTATTCATCAGCAGCAGATCAAGCATGCTGGCTTCGTCCACGATCAGCATGTCCACTTCCAGCGGATTCTGCGCGTTGCGTTTGAAGCCTTCGGCGGGAGCGAATTCCAGCAAGCGATGGATCGTCTTGGTGGGTCGATCGGTGGCCTGGCTCAGGCGTTTGGCGGCGCGGCCGGTGGGCGAGGCCAGCGCATAGCGCTTGTGATGCTTCTCCAGCAGTTCGATCAGGGCGCGCATCGTCGTGGTTTTGCCCGTGCCAGGGCCGCCTGTTAGGACCGTGACCTTATGCGTGATCGCCGTTTTCACCGCTTCACGCTGCTGATCGCTGAGACGCGCCGTCGGGCGATTGGACACGGTGCTGCTCAACGCGTTCAATTCAGATTGGAAATCCAGCAGGCGCAGATCGGCCAATCGGGCCTGGGGTGAACCGATAATGGTGTTCAGCCGTTTTGCGACGTTGACTTCGCCTTGATAAAACGGCGTGAGATAGATCGCCGCTTCGTCCTTCACGATCGATTCTGCCTGACGCCGCTCGTCTTTCGTCAGGTAAATAACTGCGCGTTTGATCTGATCCGCTTGCTCTAATGTCTCGAACGATGCGATAACCTGATCGGGCTGCACACTGAGTAATTCGGCGGCGTCGTGAATCAACTTGTTTTGTGGGGCGAAAACGTGCCCTTGATCGGTGAGGGCGCTGAGGGTGTAAACCACGCCCGCGGCTACGCGCGAGGGTGAGTCATGCGGCAGACCCAGATCGTGCGCAATCTTATCGGCGGTCTTGAAACCGATGCCGTAGATGTCGTGCGCCAGCCGGTAGGGATCGGCCTGCACCAGATCGATCGCGGCGTCGCCGTATTGCTTGTAAATCTTGACGGCCAGGCCGGTGTTGACGCCGTGGCCTTGCAGAAAGACCATCACCTGCTTGATGGATTTCTGTTCTTCCCAGGCGCGAGCGATGGCGATGGCACGTTTGGGGCCGATGCCCAACACGTCGCGGATTCGCTCCGGTTCTCGATCGAGCATGTCCAGCGTTTGCGCGCCGAACTTCTTCACGATGCGCTGCGCAGTGACGGGGCCGACGCCTTTGATCAAGCCTGAACCCAGATACTTTTTGATGCCTTCGATGGTGGCGGGCAACACTTGCTCGCAGCGCTCGGCTTTGAACTGTTTGCCGTACTGCGTGTTGGTGATCCACTGGCCGTGCAGGCGCAGCGATTCGCCCGGGGAAATCTCTGGCAGATTGCCGACGACGCTGACCAGGTCAGCGTGGCCGCGCGCGGAGAGACGCAGGACGGTATAGCCGTTTTCCGCGTTGTAGTAGGTGATGCGTTCGACGAGACCTTCGAGGAAATCCATGAGCAATTAACAATGAACAATTAACAATGGGCAACTGCCAGCGCGCTGCACAGCACCAATCGGCTGTTGTTCCTTTCTCATTTGTCATTGTTCATTGGTCATTTTTCATCGAAAATTGATCATTGTCAAATTAGATTGTGCTCCATGGCAAACTTGACCAGCTGCGCCACATTCCGGTACCCCAGCTTGTCCAGGATGTTGCGGCGATGCACCTCGACCGTGCGGGCGCTGATGCCCAATTCGCCGGCGATGTCGAGATTGGCTTTGCCCGTGGCGACCGCCTGCAGCACCTGCCGCTCGCGGCCGCTGAGCAGATCAACCGGATCGACCGGCGCGGGGCGCAGCTGCAGTTTAGCCCAGGCGTCCGTCAACGACGGCGCAATGAAGACATCGTTGGCCAGTACGGTGCGCAGGGCCGTCTGGATTAGCCGGCTGTGATCTGATTTGAGCAGATAGCCTTTGGCGCCCGCCTGCATGGCTTGCTCCAGGTAGGCTTCGTCGGCGTGGTAGGTGTAGATGATGACGCGGCTGCCCGGAAAGCGCCGCATAATCTGCCGGGTCGCTTCGATGCCGCTGCCGCCGGGCAGCTTGACATCCATCACTACCAGGTGCGGCCGGGTCAATTCAAACTGGCGCAGCGCATCCGTGATATCGGCGGCCTCACCCACGCACACAAACTCATCGGTATCGGCAATCAGCTGGCGCAGCCCCTGTCGCAGGAGCTCATGATCGTCCACGATTAGCACACCGGCCCGCGCATGATCAGCCGCACCCGTGGAGATGGGAATTTGCATCGCCAACAGCGTGCCAAAACCGGGAGTCGTTTCCAGGAAAAATTCGCCGCGCAGCGATTCCACTTGCCGTTTGATTTGCGGCAGCCCCAGCTCGGTACCCGATGAGGCCGCCACTAAATCGAAGCCGCGCCCGTTGTCCTGCACCGTCAAACGCAGCGTCCGGCCACCCAGGTGCAACTGGGCGCTAATATCACTCGCCTGCGCGTGCCGCAGAACATTGGACAGCGCTTCCTGCAAGCTGCGAAAGACCACCCGCTCAATCTCGGTGGGCAGGCGCCGGACATGGCCTGTGACGTGCAATTGAATCGGGAGACCCGTCGACGTGCACAGGCGTTCGACATGCTGTCGGACAGCGGGCACCAGGCCCAGATCGGTCAGGACTTTAGAATCCAGATCGGTGGCTAGGTTGCGCACCTGCTGATGAGCCTGTTGCAGTAGATTCAGGTTATTGGTCAGCAGCTGCTGCGTCGTCTCTGACGAAGCGAAATTGGCCTGCAGCTGTTCCGTGTTCTTTTGCAGCAGCATCAATTGACTGCCTACGGCGTCATGCAGGAAAGCGGCGATGCGGCTGCGCTCATCTTCTTGCGCGCTGGACAACCGGGTGCTCAGCAGGCGGGCTTCCGTCTCGCGCACCTGGGCTTCATTCAACGCCCGGCCCTGTTCAATGGCGGCCGCAGCCAGTGTGCCAAACAGTGTCAGCGTGTGCAGATCATCTTCGTCAAAGGTGCGCATGTGGCGATCACTGATCCAGATGGTCCCGACCAATCGATCGCGCCAGAGCAGGGGGGCCGCCACCATCGCGGCCAACGGCAGGCCGGTCATCAACTCCAGACGATCGTGAAAGCGGGTGTAATCGGTTACTTGCTGAATCTGACGCATCGCAGCCGCCTGGCCGTTAAGGCCGTGACCCAGCAGTATGCGTTCACTGACCAGGTTCGGTGGCAAATTCTCGACGGCCGTAATGATAAGGTGCTGCTCACCATCAAATAGAGTCAGCGCGCTGGCGTCGGCCTCCACCAGCCCGATCGCCGCCCGCAACAGCTGTTGATACAGTTGCGCTGGCGAATTGGTCTGGGCGAGCGCTAGACTGGCTTCATACAGCCGGGTCAGGCGCTGCACGTTGCGGTGTGAGGTCTCATACAAACGGGCATTGCGTACGGCGGTGGCCACTTGCTCGGCAAAGGTCCGCAGGCGAGCCACATGCTCCGAGGTAAAGAAATGTGGGGTGGCGCTGTCGAGATTGAGGAAACCGACGACTTGTCCGTCGATCTGAAACGGCACGCCAATATACGCACGCTGCCAGCGGGTCTCGGGAAAGCTTACCCAACCGGCTTGCGCGTGCGTGTCACCCACCAGGTCGGGCTGGCCGGTGGCCGCCATCTGCCGAAAGCCCGGCGTCGTATTGACGACAAAGCGCACTTGTCTGACCCACTCTTCCAGCCCGCGTTGGGCATAACCTAGCTGGCGCACCACAAACGCGGTCTCCCGCGCCTCATCCAGCAGCATGATGTTGATCGCGTCATGGGGCACTACGCGCGCGGCATTCGCCAAAATCCGATCGAGTACCTCGTCGGTGTTAAGGGTGCGATTCAGGGCGCTGGCTGTGTCACGCAGGGCTTCGGCCAAATCCGATTGTTCCCGCTCGGCCTGAAAGAGCCGGGCATTCTCCAGCGCCAACGCGGCTTGTCTGGCAAAGGCTTGCAACCGCTCGGCGTGGATCGGAGTGAAAAAGCCGGCCGCGGTCGTATACAGGCCAATAAAGCCAATGGCGTCACCCTTAATCAATACCGGTGCGCCCAAATAAGCCCGGGCCCAATCCAGGCCGGGCAGGACCACCCAGGCGGCCCACTCATATACATCGCCGATGATCAGTGGCTGGCCGGTGTCGGCCATCCGCCGCAGATTAGCGGTAGTGCTGAGAGGAAAGCGGATGGAGGACAGCTGTGCGGTGAGATCGCTGGCCGCCTGGCCGTAAGTGCGCACCAGGCGCGCTGTCCTGGTCTGATCGATCAGCAAGATCGTCGCCAGCTCGTGGGGCACGACCCGCTGGACGTTGACTAACAACCGATCGAGCAGCTCGTCCAGATTCAGTGTGCTGCTCATCGCTTCGGCGGTGTCACGCAGGGCTTCGGCCAACTCGCGTTGTTCGCGCTCCGCCTGCTCGGCCCGCACGCGATCGCTGATCTTGCGCACGACCAGCAATGTGGCGTTATCTTCAAGAGCGCTGGCCCGGCATTCATAATACTCCGTCTGCGCGCCCACTGCGAAGGGTATTTCAAACTCGGCTGCGGTGCCCGTCTGGTGAGCCTGGGCGATGATCTTATCAATGCGCACATTGAGTTGTGGGGGCAGCAATTTGCGAAGATATTTGCCTAAAATCTGATCCGCCGGCTGATAGAGCTGGTAGCCAGGCGGGCTTTGTAATCGCACAACAATGCCGTCAGGGTCCAATTGAACCAGCACGTCGGGCAGCGCCTTAAGCAGGGCGCGCTGGTTGGCCTCGCTGCGGCGCAGGGCCTCCTCGGCGTTTTTCTGCTCGGAGATGTCTTGAATCTGTGAGATGATAAACGGGGTCTGGCTGACTGCATCGCACATCAGTGACGCGCTGAGCAGCGCCCACACGTAGTGCCCCTGTTTGTGGCGATAGCGTTTCTCCAGCTTAAAGGACGAGATCTTTCCGGCAATCAAGCGCCGGCCCAACGCCAGGTTTTCCTCCAGGTCATCGGGGTGTGTCAACCGGGCAAACTCCAGCCGTTTCAGCTGTGTTTCCGTGTAGCCGATCATCTCGCAGAAGGCGCGGTTGGCGCGGAGGCAGCGACCGTCGAGGTCGGCCAAAACCATGCCGACGGCGGCGTGATCAAACGCATTTTGAAAGACTTCGTCTTGCATAATGGCTTGCGTTGAACGTAAGCGCTGTGCCATAGCCTGACCCGGTCGTGAAAGATGTGAGTCTCTAAGTTAATACAGGTAGAGGCTCAATTCTTTCACGGCCAGCTCAGACTGGCAATTGCGCGGCGGGCGGCCGCCCGCGATGCCGGGCGCGCATCCAGTTCAGGACGCGCGGCATCGCTACCGAGTACAGCCAGTACCCCGGCGGCGAAATGACAAAATCATGCGCGCCGACGTGCGGCGTAAACGCGGCGCCCAGCCCGTCTTTGAATTTGTACACGCCCCACATCGAATCCGCCTCGGTGAGTTCGTCTGGCGCGCCCCACAGATCGTAGGTGGTGCAGCCGCGCGCTCTGGCCCAGCGCATGGCCGCCCATTGCAGCAGATAGTTGGGCATTTTCTCGCGCTGCACATTGCGCGACATGCCGTACATGTACCAGGCGCGATCGGCAAAGTGAAAGAGGATGAGACCCGCCACCACCTCACCCTCGACTTCGGCCAGCAGCGGCTGCGCCAGACCCGATTGGATGAAGCTGCCCCACGCGTCCCGGTAGTAGTCGATGGGGCGGATGATGAAGCCGTCGCGCTGCGCCGTTTCAACATACATGGTATACAACACATCCAGATCGGTGACATCGCCCGATCGGATAGTGACGCCTTTTTTCTCGGCCAGGCGCACATTGTAGCGGGTTTTGGGCTTCATCGCCGCGAGCAGTTGATCTTCGGACGGGGTCAGATCGATCAGCATGGTGTTGCGGAACTGGATTTGCCCGGCGGAGAAGCGCCAGCCCCGATCGCGCAGGATCAGCTGATCGGGCGCGGGCAGGTCCGGATCGATCTTGATGAAAATCGCGCGTTCACGCCGGGCCAGATCGATCAGATCACTCAGTACCCGATCGACCGTGGCGGCGTTGGCGTAATCCAGCGCCGGGCCTTTGGGCACATAGAGCAGGCTGAGTTTCAGCGGCGAAACTGTGCGACGCAATACCAGGGCGGCCGCATCACTTTGCGGACTGAGCAGGTAGCGCGGCGTCCAGCCCCAGCGATGCTTAAATTGTCCCCATTCCCAGGTCTGCAAAATGTGGCGGCCGGGCAGGGCGGCCAGCGCGGTGTTCCATTGATGAGCGTCAGTTATTGAGTTCAAAGTCATGATTGGGACTGCTTTGCACGGGCTAAAGTTGGTGGTAGAATGTCGCGGACCCAGGTCACACACCACAACTAAAAAATTTCTCGCCAAGATTGCTTTTCAATCAGGTGTGTGTTATTATACCGCGGCATCGCTTGTGCCCATCTTCACCTGCTGTCAAACACAACTCTGGGAGGAACACCGTGCTGCAAGACTTTGCGTTCGTCGGCATCTTTGTCGTCGTTGCCGCCGTCCTGTTGTCGCTGCCGCTGGTTTTGGCGGCACTGCTCGCTCCTCGTAAACCCAACTCCATTAAATCAGACACCTACGAATGCGGCATGGAGACCGTCGGTGAAGCACACGTGCAGTTCAAGGCACAATATTACATCTACGCGCTCGTCTTCGCCATCTTCGACATCGAGACGATCTTCCTGCTGCCGTGGGCATTGGCCTACAAAGATTTCGGCACGATTTTCCCGCTGCTTGAAATGGTCTTGTTCATTCTGATCCTGGCCGGCGGTCTAATTTACGCCTGGCGCAAGGGAGCCCTGGAATGGGCCTAAATTCAGGGCAATAAGCCCATCGCCCCGCACCCAAAGTTTTGGGCGTCGGGGCGTTTGTTGCGGAGCGGGCGTTGTCTGAGAGGGACTACTGTTGAGGGAGGCGCATGGAGAATCTAAATCCGATTAACGACATCTTCATCATCATCGCGCAAGCGCTGCGCGACTTGATGACGTCGCTGGGTCTGGCAGCGGGTGTGATCGATGCGATCATGGCCTTGCTGCGCGCGGCGATGCTGGGTCTGGTGGGCCTGCTGGTCTTCATGCTGTTGACGTGGTTGGAGCGCAAGGTTGTGGCGCGCATTCAGGATCGTATCGGCCCGAACCTGGCGGGGCCGTGGGGTCTGTTGCAGCCGATCGCGGACGGCGTGAAGGCGATTACGAAGGAAGACACCACGCCGCGTGACGCGGATGTACACGTCTTCAACGCCGCGCCGATTGTGGCGGCCGTGGCGGCCATGCTGGTGTACGCGGTGATCCCGTTCGGCCCGGATACCGGTAAGGGGCCGCTGGCCGGGGCGGATTTGAATCTGGGCCTGTTCTACATACTGGCGGTCGGCGCGGTGTCGTTAATCGCGGTGCTGATGGCCGGCTGGAGCAGCAATAACAAATACGCGCTGGTGGGCGCGTTCCGCGCGGTGGCCGAGCTGCTGTCGTATGAAGTGCCGCAAGTGTTGAGCGTCGCCGTGGTGGTGATGATCTCCGGCTCGATGCAGATGACGACGATCGTGAACGCGCAGCAGGTCCCGTTTATTTTTCCGTTGTTCGTGACGGCGCTGGTGTTCTTCATCAGCGGCCTGGCCGAGTCCGGGCGCGTGCCGTTTGACCTGGTGGAAGCCGAGTCGGAAATCGTGGCGGGCTATCACATCGAGTATTCGGGCATGAAGTTCGCGCTGTTTTTCCTGGGCGAGTTCATTCACGCCTTTGCGGTGTGCGCGGTGTTCGCGACGATCTTCCTGCAAGGCTGGAGCGGGCCGATCCTGCCGCCGTACATCTGGCTCTTTATCAAGTCGTTTGGCCTGTTCTTCGTCATGATGTGGATCAAGTTTACGCTGCCGCGCTTCCGCATCGATCAACTGATGGCCTTCAATTGGAAGTTCCTGGTGCCGCTGTCGCTGGTGAATTTGCTGGTCGTCGCCAGCGTCGACACGGTGTTGCGCCTGGCGGGCGTGACCAGCACGGGCGACCTGGCGCTGGTGTGGGGCGGTGTGTTGTTCATGGTGAATCTGGTGATGCTGTTTGTGGCGCTGAGCCTGATGGGGCGCGCGGTGCGCCGCAATCGATTGGCCGAGCGACGCATTGTCGTGCGCATGGACGAATCGGCAGCCCCGACGACCGCTTCGGCGAACTGAAGTCGTGCAATCGAACTAGCGTCGAAGCTGCCTGCATCGACGCCGCAGAGTGACGAACATGACCGTACCTCAATTCTTTTTCATCCTGTTTGCGCTGATCACGCTGTTGTCCGGTCTGCGGTGTGTGACCACGCGGAATCTGTTCCACGCCGCGCTGTATCTGGTGATCAGCCTGTTTGGTGTGGCGGCGCTCTTTGCGATTCTGGAGGCGGGCTTCCTGGCGCTGGCTCAGCTGATCGTGTACGTGGGCGCGATCGCGATCCTGATCATCTTTGCGGTAATGTTGACGCGCGGGATAGTGCAGCCCAGCGGCACGCAGCTCAACTCGCAGGCGGGGCTGGCAGCTGTGGTGTCAGGGGCGCTGTTGTTTATCCTGTTGCGCGTGCTGCCGGGCTTCAACTATCCGGCGACCGAGGCGGCTGTGCCGGCGGACCTGACCACGAGGTTGGGACAATCGCTGGTGAATGAATTTGTGCTGCCGTTCGAGGTGGCGTCGGTGCTGCTGCTGGCCGCGCTGGTCGGCGCGATCTACATCGCGCGCGAGCGCGCGCGGGTGCGCGAGCAGGCGCGCGAGCAAAAGACGGCGGGGGAGGACTAAGACATGGTGCCACTCAGCTGGTACTTGATCGTGGCGGCGGCGCTGTTCTGCATCGGCATTTATGGCGTGCTGGCCCGCCGCAATTCGGTGGGAATTTTGATGGGCGTCGAGTTGATGCTGAACGCCGTCAACATCAACCTGGTGGCGTTCTGGCGGTATCTGTCGCCGGACTCGACAACCGGGCAGGTATTTGCGCTGTTCGTGCTGGTGGTGGCGGCGGCGGAAGCGGTGGTCGGCCTGGCGTTGATCATCAGCGTGTACCGCGATCGGCGCTCGATCGATGCGGAGAAGATCGACCTGTTAAGGTGGTAGGCAACCCTGACGAGTGACGAGTAATTGCCATTTCGCTTGAATGTCCCAGGCTTTTCAAGAGTCAGCCACTTCGTGTTAGGCCGATTTCTTGAGCGAACTGGCAGTGAAAGGAGTCGAAAATGAAACGCTCGATGAACTTGATAGGTGGCCTGATCGCGCTGTTGGCGTTAGTTGCGTTAGGGATGGGCTTAGTAGCATTGTTCCGCGACCTATCGTCGACAAGTGGCACTGTGCAAATCTCGCCACTAGCAACACCGGCTAGGTCGTTGACTCCACAAATTACACCGGTGGTTTTTCAATCGCCGCTTGCCACACCGACACCTGCACCGGCGGCTACGCCTGTAGTGGTTCCACCGCCGCCGAACTGGCCGACGGGTGAACCGTGGCCTCCTGCGCCAAGCACGCCAAATGTTCCACCATCAAAAACGCCTGCGCCGTTTCCGACCCCAGCGTTCGGTCCCAAACCGCAAGGTACGCCTCCGGCCAAGCTGCAGAGTATTTGGTATCTACATTACTCTAGCCCAAGGATTGAGCCAAAACTCCAGCCGGTCCTAGTAGATGAGCAAGGCCAACGTTGGACGTTGTCTTCGCAATCAATCAATCTCGATTTACGTTCTGAGTTTCCGGGACCAACTTTAGAGAATCTATATCCTTCTTCCAGTCAACCGTTGATAATCGCTGATGTGGCCTATGGTGAGTCCGTCCAACCAATATTGGTTGACTTGTCGTCTGCTACAAGTCGGCCGATTTTCCAGAGTCGCAAGGGGCGTTTTCTTGCTTGGACAGCAGACGGACAGAATGCGTTAGTCGCTTCGGATGAAGGAATGCAGTTGTTTAACCCCGCGTCGCAAGAATATGTGAGTGTAAATTTCAGATTCCCAGAATTGGAACCTCGATATTACCACGTAGATGCAGTTGCTTATTCGCCAGACGGGAGTTTGCTGGCTGATGCGATCACCTACTTTCCTACAGTCTCAAAGTCAACTTCCGAAGTTGAAATTGGCTTGTCGAAGATTGCCCAAAATACCCGTACAGTCGTCACTCGTTTGCCGGGCGACCAGGCAATTCCACACAGCGTTGCTTGGTCACCAGATGGGCAAAATCTGGTGGTGGTGCTTGTTGTCGGAATCTACGATATTGACCTTACCAACGATGACACTCAGCTTTGGCTCATCGACCGGGCTGCGGGCACGTCTAAAATACTCGCTCAAGGTCTAAGCCCATATCCGGCAGTTTGGTCGCCAAATGGAAAAACAATTGCTTTCTTGAAAACCAACAAGCTGTATCTACTTGACCTGGCGACTGGAACGGAGCGGCAAATAGCTCATTTGGCTGGGCGACAGATTCAATCTTTCAGGTGGTCGGCGGTGGGAAATCAGCTGGTTTTTTCAGTTTCCCTTGGTGATTACAGTGAAATCTGGAGGACCAATCTTAACGGGACTCAACAGCATCCTATCGCTGGCCCAAGTGCGCCTAACGCGCCATTTGTAGGGGTGCCTTGAAGGAGAGATCTGTGACACAACGATCGATTCGTTGGCGCATATTGATTAGTGTTATGCTATCAATGCTTTTGCTTGTCGTAGTGATTGCTTTGTATCGTACCAGTTCCGTCATTGCAGGCGGAATTGTACTACGTCCACCTTATAATGGTACGTATCGGGTGACTACGTTTTTTGACCACCACTATCCTGACTATGGCGAAGACAATGAAGTCACTATTTACACTGGCGAACAAACCGCTGATTGTTCGCCCCATTGTTATCATGGTCATTCTGGCAACGACTGGTCTATGGTCACTGGGACACAAGTTTTAGCTGCCGCTGGTGGTGTGGTTGAGCGCATAGGGGATACAGCCGATGGTTACGGAAGCAAAGTTGTGATTCTGCATTCAAGTGGTTATCGCACACTATATGGACATCTGAGCGCAATTAACGTCGCAGTAGATCAAACAGTAGCGAATGGAGAAATGGTTGGGCTGGCGGGCAGTACTGGCAGGTCCACTGGACCTCATCTTCACTTAGGCGTCTATCGCGGGCCTTGCGTAAACAATGATGGCGACATTTATGAAACTAACGTAACCGATCCCTTTGGCTGGCGAGGTCAACAGCCCGATCCGCTTATCAACTACCCGGCACAAGGGCAGGGGCATACAGCGCCTTGCTTATGGCGAAGCCTTGATTCTGATCCGATCTCATGCTTCGATACCATCATTGAAGATGCTGGGCGCGGTTTCGGCATTGTCGGCACATGGAATGAAAGTACGGTTGGCAATGGTTGGCACGCTTATTATCGCGGCGTCATTTCGGGCAATCGCAATATCTGGGCTAGTTGGCATGTTACCAACGCGGTGCCTGGGATAAACAAAGTGTACGCTTTTGTTCCTGAGCAGAACGCCACCACGCGGCAGGCCACCTATTACATTTATAACGTGTCAAACACGTGGCAATCAAAAACAATCAATCAACAAATCTACAATGATGAATGGGTTTTACTCGGCACCTATCAGATTTCGCCGGCAACTGCTTGGGTATATTTGTTTATCGATACTCAGGAAATCACGGCCACTTTGTCAATTGCCGCTGACGCCATCAAATTTCGGTCCTATCCGAATTACTTGCCGCTCGTGTTAAAGGATCCGACACCGACGCCAACCGTGTGTGTTGGATGCTAAACATCCATCTCAAAGGACAGAAGATAGGGAATGACGATACCGATGCAGGCCGAACTCACAGCAGATAGACTGCAATGATAAAAGGTATAATCCTCTTAAATAACGATTTCTCTCAGGAATCGATTCTATGACTGAAGAAACCTTAGTTCCCCTGGTCTGGCTGGTTCCGGCGCTGCCGCTGGCGTCGTTCTTTCTGATCTTCCTGTTCGCGCGCGGGCGCAATCGGTTGAGCCACACCATCGCGATCGGGTCGGTGGTAGGCTCGTTCGTGCTGGCGCAGATCGTGTTCTGGAGCGTCATTAGCGACGGCGCGCACCTGGCTGAGCATCCCATCGCGAACAGCTTCGCGTGGCTGCCTACGTCGAATGAGCCGCTAACGATGGGTGTGCACGTCGATCCACTGACGGCCATCATGTTGTTCATGGTGCCAATCGCCGTGTTGATGATCTTCATTTACAGCACGGGCTACAGCAATGGTCAGAAGCCGCGCGATGCGCACGACGAGCCGGGTTATCCGCCGCATAACGGCAGCGAGCCGTTGTATAGCCGGTTCTTCGGCTTCCTGTCGCTGTTTGCGGCGGGCATGCTGACGCTGGTGGTGGCCGATAACATTTTGATGATCTTCATCGGCTGGGAAATCATGGGCCTGTGCTCGTACCTGTTGATCGGTTTCTGGTACGCGCGCACCTATCCCGATGCCAACAAGATCACGCCGCGCCAGGCCGGTGTCAAGGCGTTCATGACGACGCGCGTGGCTGATGTCTTCATGTTGATGGGCATCGCCTTCCTGTACAGCCAGACCGGGTCGCTGTCGTTCAGCGAGATTTTCTCGGCAGAAACAACGCATGAATTGGCCCAGGTGATCTTCCTGGGCATTCCGGCCGCGCAGGTGATCTTCATGCTGTTGTTCATCGGCACCATCGGCAAGAGCGCGCAGTTCCCGCTGCACACCTGGCTGCCCGACGCGATGGAAGGCCCCACGCCCGTCTCCGCGATGATTCACGCCGCGGCCATGGTCAGCGCCGGTGTATACATGGTCATCCGCATGTTCCCGCTCCTGGCGGGCACGGCGCACGAAGGCCACGCGCCCGACTTTGTGCCGATGGCGGTGATCGGCGCGTTTACGGCCCTCTTTGCCTCGACGATTGCGGTCTCGCAGAACGATGTGAAGAAGGTGCTGGCTTACTCGACGATTTCGCAGCTGGGCTACATGATTGCCGCGCTGGGCATCGGCGCATATGTGGCGGCAGCCTTTCACCTGATTACGCACGCGTTCTTCAAGGCGCTGTTGTTCATGGGCAGCGGCTCGGTGATTCACGGCGTCGAGCATGGCCTGCATGAAACCTCACACGGGCACGATGACGGACACAAGTCACGGCACGATGTACTCGACGATGGCGGTCGTCATGCGGCCGATGAACATGGCGGCCACGACGATCCGACCGCCCGCGAGCCGAAGATGGATCCGCAGGACATGTTCAACATGGGTGGCCTGCGCAAGAAGATGCCGTGGACGGCGTTGACGTTTATTATCGGCGGCTTCGCCCTATCGGGTTTCCCGTTCTTTACGGCCGGGTTCTGGTCGAAGGATGAAATCCTGGCCGATGCATTCGCACATGCACCGATCGTGTTCTGGGTGCTGGCGCTCTCTGCTTTCTTAACGGCCTTTTACACCATGCGGCAGATCAGCCTGACGTTCCTGGGCAAGCCGCGCACCGCTGCCGCCGAGCACGCGCATGAATCACATTGGACGATGTTGCTGCCGCTGGTCATCCTGGCGGTGTTCGCCATCGGCGCAGGCTTTGTCGGCGTGAAGAGCGACTTCCCAGGGCTGGGACTGCTCATCAATGGGCCGTTCCACGCTGATCCGGTTTCGCCGTTTGAGCATTTTCTCGCGCCGGTGGTGGAAGAAGTCATTCACTTTGAGCCGCTGGCTTTCAATCCCTTCCCGCTGATCGTGTCGCTCATCGTCGCGCCGGGCGGCCTGTTGCTGGGCTGGCTAGTGTATGGTCGCAAGCCGCTGACCGCCGGTCAACCCGATCCGCTGGCGGCGCGTTTGGGCGGGCTGTGGTTCATGCTGAAGAACAAGTACTTCGTCGATGAGATTTACCAGGTCACGTTCGTTCAGCCGGTGCAGCGAGTGTCGGCGTGGATGGGCGATGTGTTCGACAGGCAGGGCATTGACGGCGTGCTGCACGGCATCGGCCGGGGCACGGTCGGGTTGGCGAATGCCTTCCGCAATTTCGATACGGCCGTGGTGAACGGCGGCGCCGATCAACTGGCCGAGAGTGTCAAGGGTTTTGGCCGCTGGCTGCGCGAGATTCAAACGGGCCGCGTGCAGAACTATTTGCTGCTGGCGCTGGTGAGCGTGGTCTTGCTCGTGGCGCTGTACATTACGCTGTTCTCGTAATTTGGAAGTTGGAGATTGGAGATTGGAAGTTGGACGTTTCGCGTGGTAGCCCGAAAGGGTCGGGCTACGCACCGTCCAACCTCTAACCTCCAACTTCTAACTTCCAGATGAGGTTAGGCAATGGATCTCAATACTGTGATTCTTCCGCTCATCCTGTTTCTGCCGCTGTTCTTCAGCCTGCTGGTGATCGTGATCGGCAAGTTTGCCGGTGACGACGGGGCGAAGTGGAGCGCGCTGATCTTCAGCCTGATCGTCGCCGCACTTACGATCGGGTTGTGGGTGATGTATCCAGCGGCGGCGGCTGATGCGGCTGGTTATCGCTTTGGCTATGATGTGCCGTGGCTGGTTCAAATCAACAGCAACTTCCATCTGGGCGTGGATGGCATCAGCCTGGCAATGGTGCTGTTGACGGGCATCCTGACGCCGCTGGGTGTGCTGATTTCGTTCCGCATCAAAGAGCGCGTGCCGCTGTTCATGATGCTCTTCCTGCTGCTGGAAACCGGCCTGATGGGCGTGTTCATGTCGCTGGACCTGATCATCTTCTTCATCTTCTGGGAGATCGGCCTGGTCCCGATGTACTTCCTCATCAACCAGTGGGGCAGTGCTAATCGCCAGTATGCGTCGTTCAAGTTCTTCATCTACACGATGGCAGGGTCGGTCGGTTTGTTGCTGTCGATTCAACTGATCTGGTCGGCGTTGGGCACATACAGCATCCCCGAAATCGCCGCCACGTGGCCGACGTTCTCCGGGGCGTTAGTATTAGGCGTACCGTTAGCGACCGTCAAGGACATCGCGTTCTGGGCGTTCGTGATCGCCTTTGCGATCAAAGTGCCGATCTGGCCGTTCCACACGTGGTTGCCCGATGCGCACACGGAAGCTCCGACGGCAGGATCGATGCTGCTGGCGGGTGTGCTGTTGAAGCTGGGCGCGTACGGCTTCCTCCGATTGGTCCTGCCGTTTTTCCCGGCCCAGGCTGCGAACTTTGCGCCGATCTTGGCCCTGTTGGCGCTGGCGGGTATCATCTTCACGGCGCTGGCCGCCTACGGGCAGAATGACTTCAAACGTTTGGTGGCCTATTCATCCGTCAACCACATGGGTTTCGTGGTGATGGGCATCGCGGTGGCGGCGGCTTCGTTTGGCAGCACTGATCCGGCGATGAAAGAAAGCGCCGTGATTGCCGTCAACGGTGCGGTGTTGCAGATGTTCGCGCACGGCCTGTCGGCGGCGGCGATGTTTGCCCTGGTTGGCATCGTATACGATCGGGCGCACACGCGCGATTTGACCAAGCTCGGCGGCCTGTGGACGGTCATGCCGATCTACGGCGGTATCATGATCTTCAGCGCGATGGCGAATCTGGGCCTGCCCGGTCTGGCCGGTTTCCCGGCGGAATTCCAGGTGGTGCGCGGTGCGTGGCCGGTCTTCACGCTCTACACGGCACTGTCCGCGATCGGATTGTTGATGACGGGCGCGTATGTGTTGAAGGCGATCCAGAGAGTGCTGCACGGCCCGGTCAATCACGAGTTGCTGCATCATGCGGAAATGACCGACATCAACCGCACCGAGACGTTGGCACTGGCTCCGTTGCTGGTGCTGATGCTGGCGATTGGCGTGTATCCGTACTGGCTTATGGAACCGATCAACGAGGCCGTGAAGAATCTGGTGAAACTAATCGGTGGCTAACAGCGTCTTAACCATAAAGTACTATATGGTAAGTGGAGGCACAAGATGAGACGCTTATTAAAAGTTGGCCAAGACGTTTGGGGGCTGGTCGTATTAGCTGCGATAGGCATTGCCTTTATTTTTATCATTGGAAGATTGCAGCAAAGACCTGAATCACCATCTCTGACGCTTCAATCGCCTATTATGCTGTCGCCTACACAGGCTGGTCTTGCCAGTCCATTGCCCACTCCTACTGTGGTACCAGTATCGATTAGTGAGTGTCAGTTCACTTCTTCTGCCAACTCAGAGGTAATTGAGACGCCATTAAATGCCTACACGTTTTCCGATCCAGAAGTAGTTCTTGCGGGCAAATCTGCCATCCGTGTCTTTGATTGGTTGCCGGACAGCAAGCGATTGGTGATTGCTCGAGGTATTCCCAATTCGCTAAATGAGCAAGTCGGCATATTTGACATGGATACAAAGGAGTTCCAGCAATTTGGCGAAAGGTACAGTGTTGATGCAAGACCAATATGGATTGAATCCAATCGGGCAATAGTCTATGCTGATTACGAAGCGAAGCAATGGGTCTTGCGAATTAGTCAAGGGAATCCCCAAACGGCCCAGCTGTTGACCAGGGGATTAGCCAGCAAGTTCTTGGCTGCTGATCCAACTGGACAAGATATGCTTTATATGATCGACAGGCAGCTTCAGCGGTTAAATACAGCCTCCCTGATGAGTCGAACTGTGGGCGTTGATCTCGGTGCATTGGAATACGCGGTGCCTCTAGAACCAGGACGACAACCTGGCATGTATCAGACGGCATGGCGTCCCGGATCAACACAAGTGGCTATCTATAGTAATGTTTACTTCTTTCTCGTCGATGTCGAAAACGCTCAGAGTTGCCGAATTGACTTGGGGCACGTAGCCGAAGCAGGAAAACTTTCACGCTGGGCAGGTATGGCTCAGTGGAGTCCCGATGGCCGCTACCTGGCAATGCTGACTACGGCAGGCGTTCCGCCAGTTAGTTTCACTGATCTATCTATTCTGGATGCCACGACCGGCCAAATGCGATCTCTTCACCCCGAGGCCCCTCTTGAATCGGGTCAATACTATGTGATGAGCACGGCCTGGTCTCCTAATAGCCGCCAGCTTGTTATTTTGGGTGCTGTGCGTAGAGATAGTACGGGCTTTCAGTACGATGGCCTTTTTCTTTTAGATGCTCGATCGGGTAGCTGGGAAAGAATCTTGCCCCAGTATGAATTTGGTGAAGGAGATTGGGGTACGGGAATCGATTGGTCGGCAGACGGCAAACAAATCGTGTTGAACTGCCCGACACAAAATGAGGGCCGGGTTTGTTTGATTACGGTCACAGCTCGGTGAACTGCCTTGCGGTAAGCTGCAACACATTAGACCTGGAATAGAATTAACTGGAAAGGGGTATGATGCCGCATTTTCGTGCGAAGCTGGTACTTTTTGTTCTTGCGTCACTACTCTTTTTAGGCGTACATGCAACATCAGTTAGGGCTTATACACCACCAGCAACAGTCACAGTGACTATGTACCGTTTGATATCTCCTAGTGGCGCATTGTATCAGCCGTTACAACTCTGTTCGACCGGCAACACTGAATTTGGTTGCACGGCTGTTTCGAGCCGTGCTTATCCGTACGCTAACAATAATCCAGTTACTCTACCCATTGAGGCGGATTATCTGCTGGATGTAGTGCCACAGGAACTTGGAACGTACTACGATCCCACTGCCTTGCAGGCTCAAGCGATCGCGGCCCGCACCTATGCATATTGGCATATTAGAGATGGCAGCGCGATCAACAATTCGGTTGCCTTTCAGGCTTTCATTCCGTATAGATTTGAAAGCCTGAATCCTGCTGCTGACCCAGACAACGCGTCTGATCCTTGCATCAGCACTAACTTGAACGCCGACCAACAACTTGTTTGTAATGCAGTAGCATTGCGCTATTACGTTTCTTATGAGGTTCCTCCTGATAATGACATTCCCGCTTTTACTGAGTTTTCATCGGATGTTGTTGGACGCACGGCGTCGGGAAGTCAATCCTATCTGCGGGCAGTTGATGATCCAATAAGTGCCGCTTGTGATGCTAACAACTACGGTCATTATCGGGGCATGAGCCAAGAAGGTGCTAGCCGTTGGGCGCGTGGTCATCAATGTTCGTATGAAGGAGCACCGACTTTGCCTGGCAATGCACCTGGCACGGTATGGAGCGTAGCCTGGGAGCATGTGGAACAGATTTTAGTTCATTACTATACCGGGATTCAGGTACGGGATGCTGACAATAATAACGCTCAGGTGAATTTTAGTTATCGCTGGAATCCTCTCCGCATCAATTGGGGAACGCCGAACAACCTTCCACCTGCGATGGTTCATAATAACTCTTACCCCATTGGCATTCAGGTTCAAAACACAGGTATCAGCGATTGGACTTGTATCTACCCGGTTTCTAGTTACTCGTTAAGGTACCGGTGGTCGAAGACAGGCCATGCCGACGTCGTCAGCTCTAACACGGCACCACTGTGCGGGCTTGCAAAAGGCGATCCTTCGCAGACTGTGAACCTGACCATCAACGACATTCCTAATTGGGGTCCAGGGGCCTATGCACTCCGTTTCGATATGTATGTGTCATCTGCTAGCGGAAACTTCTGGTTTACCAGTTACAATAACTGGTTTTCTTACGATGTGTCTCTATGCGTTGATGGCCTATGCAAGGCATCCCTGCCGCTTATCTTGAAGCAACCAGCGCCAACACCAACGGTGTGCCCTGGCTGTTGATGTGTCCAAGAAAAACGTTTCGTTGTTTGATGATTGAGGTTGAGTACATATGAACTTTCCATTTTTGACTGTCATGACCTTTGCCCCAATTGTGGCGGGCACGATCATCCTGCTGATGCCGTCCGATCGCGCGAAGGCGATCAAGATTGTCGCGGCCGTCGGCGCGTTCGTGTCGCTGGTGATTTCCGTTATCGTGTTCTTCTCTTACGATCAAACGGGAGTGCAGTATCAGTTCAAGGAGACAGCCGAATGGGTGCCGTCTTTGGGGATTGGTTATAAAGTTGGGGGCGATGGCATCAGTCTGGTTATGATGCTGTTGACTGGCATCGTCGGTTTCATGGGTGTGCTGATTTCATGGGGCATCAAGGATCGCCCGCGTGAATTCTTCGCCTTCTTCATGTTCCTGGTGGCGGGCGTGTTTGGCGTGTTCATGTCGCTGGACCTGTTCCTGCTGCTGTTCTTCTACGAACTCTCGATCTTCCCGATGTATTTCCTCATCGCCAACTGGGGTTCAACGCGCAAAGAGTACGCGGCGATGAAGTTGACGCTATATCTGCTCATCGGTTCGATCATCGCGCTGATCGGCATCCTGGCGGTGTACTTCTCGGCCGATCCGGTGGCGATGGGGCTGAATCCCGGCGAGCGCACGTTTGACATGCTGCTGTTGATGAAGGGCAATATCCCGGTTGATATTCAGCGCATCTGGTTCCTGCCGATCTTCATCGGGTTTGGCGTACTGGCCGGTATCTGGCCGTTCCACAACTGGTCGCCCGATGGTCATGTGGCGGCCCCCACGGCTGTGTCGATGATCCACGCGGGTGTGCTGATGAAGTTGGGCGCGTTTGCGGCGCTCATCGCGGTGCGCTTGCTGCCGCAGGCCGCGAAGGAGCAGATGCCGATCGTGATCTTGCTGGTCACGGTGAATGTGGTGTATGGTGCAGCCATCGCCATGGTGCAGAAAGATTTCAAATACGTCATCGGCTTCTCATCGGTCAGCCACATGGGCCTGGTCACGATGGGCTTTGCGACGATGAATCAAACCGGCCTGAATGGCGCGGTGCTGCAAATGTGGAGCCACGGCATCATGACGGCCTGCTTCTTCTCCGTGGTCGGCTTGATCTACGATCGGGCGCACACACGGCAAATTCCAGAACTCAGCGGCTGGTCCAAATACTTCCCGCTGGCAACGCTGGCCTTTGTGGTCGGCGGTCTGGTCAGCATGGGCATGCCCGGCTTCAGCGGTTTCGTGGCTGAATTGCAGATCTTTATGGGACTGTGGAAAGGGCCATTCTTTGGCCAGGTCTGGTACTACCCTATCATCGCCATTCTCTCGATCACGGGTGTGGTGCTGACGGCGGCTTACGTGCTGCGGGTCGTGCAGCAGGTGTTCTTTGGTGAATGGGACCCGCACAAATGGCACGACCTGCGCCCGAACAACTGGGGCGACAAACTGGCGCTGGGCACGTTCACGGTTTTGATGGTGCTGGTGGGCCTGTTCCCCGGCGTGTTGATGAATATGATTGAAGTCGGCACCAAGCCGGTGATGACGTTGTTGGGAGGCTAACCTCGCATGACGCTAACGCCAGAGCAACTTACTCAAGGCCTTGTGGCCGTTCTGCCTGAAATTCTGTTGTTGATGTTGGGCTTCCTCGTCATCACCGCCGACCTGTTCATGCGCCGCCAGACGAATCGGCGCGGGCTGGCTTATCTGTCGATCGCCGGGTTGCTGGGCGTGCTGGTCGTGATCGGTTTGCAGACGGCGCCGTTGATGGGTGGGTCTGCGCCCGCAGTGGAGCCGGTGTTGGGCGGCATGGTGCGCGTCGACCTGACTGTGCAGTTGTTCCGCATCATGTTTGTCGCGGCCGCACTTTTGACGTGCGTTATCTCGCTGGACTTTAACCCGATCAAGCATAACGGCGAATACTACGGCCTGTTGCTCTTCAGCGCGCTGGGCATGGGCATGATGGCCGCGTCGAACGACATCATCATGCTGTACGTCGGCCTGGAGACGACCGGTATCGCGCTGTACATGCTGGCCGGTTTCATGCGCGACACGCGCCCGTCGTCTGAGGCTGGCCTGAAGTATTTCCTCTTTGGCGCGTTTACCTCCACGATTTTGCTCTACGGCTTGAGCCTGCTGTTCGGGTTTACGGGGCAGACCAGTTACCCGGCCATTGCCGTCGAATTGACGAAGCTG
>JACRBO010000241.1 GCA_016219235.1 Chloroflexota bacterium | reverse complement strand
TTACCGGCAACAACTGGACGACAACTTGATCTTGCGCTTTGCCACGGTGGATGACATCGAGCCGCTGGCACAGTTTAACGGGCGCATTCACGGCGACGACGGCAAGTTCAACCCGTACATCGCGCAGTGGACGCGCGAGTTTACCTCGCCGGCGCACCCCACCTGCGGACCAGGCAATGTGACGATCGTGGAAGATACACGCACGGGGCAAATCGTCTCGTCGATGTGCTCGATCCCACAGACGTGGACGTATGAGGGTGTGCCGTTTCTGGTGGGCCGCCCGGAAGCCGTGGGGACTGATCCGGCCTATCGGCGGCGCGGATTGGTGCGCGCGCAGTTCGACGTGTTTCACGCGAAGGGCGAAGCCGAAGGCCAGTTGATTCAGGCCATCACCGGCATCGAGTGGTATTACCGCCAGTTCGGGTACGAGTACGCGATCGATCTGAGCGGCGGCCGCTGGGTGTATCCGGCGTTGATCGCGCCGCTGCCAGACAACGCGCCGGAGCCATATCAACTGCGCCGCGCCATGCTGGACGACATCCCCTTTATCATGCCGCTGTACGATCGCCACTGTGCGCGGTCGCTCATCGCGTGCCCGTGCCCGGAATCGGAGTGGCGGCGCAATCTGGCTGCGGCCAACGATCCGATGCCGTTCAGTCACACGTTCATCATTCAGATGCCCGACGCGCGATCGATCGGCTACGTGACGATCCTGTACGAGTTGTGGGGCGGACAGTTCCGCATTGAAGAACTCAACCTGATCGAGGGACAAGCTTATCGGGCCGTGCTGCCGACGATCTTGCGCCGGGTGAAGCCCGGCGCCGAAGCCGCGGCCAAAGCGCAGCAAGTCGATGTGCGGGCGTTGTACTTCATGTTCGGCGAACGGCATCCGCTGTTTGAGGCCGCGCCCGATCTGTTTCAGAAGATCAGGCCGCCGTATGCGTGGTACGTGCGCGTGCCAGACATGCCCCGGTTCATCAACACCATCGCGCCGGTGCTGGAGGCGCGGCTCAGTCGATCGGGGCTGGCGGGTTACAGCGGTGAGTTGAAAGTCAGCGAATATGTGCGCGGCTTCAAACTGATCATCGAGCAGGGGAAGATCCGATCGAACCGGTGGACGCCCGACGATGCAGAGGCTGCAACTGCGGCGTTCCCGCCGTTTACGTTCAATCAACTGCTGTTTGGCCGCCGGTCGCTGAGCGACCTGCGCTGCATGTATCCCGATTGTGTGGCGGATGAGGATGTCGTGGTGGTGCTGGACGTGCTGTTCCCCAGGCGGCCGTCGAACGTGCTGCCGATGAGCTAGCGTGACGAGTGACGAGTAACGAGTGAGGGTCCTGGGCAGCGGATTGGTTTTGTGTGCGGTTGGGCTTACAACTAATCCGCGCCCAACGATTCTCACATCTCGACGATGGGCCGTTATCTTGAGGCCGTCGTCATTCCCGCATGCGTTCGCCGGGCGCGTCGCCGGCACATTGTGCCGGGCACGGCGTGGCGGGAATCCAGAGTCATTATCGACGTCAAGTGCCAATGGTCAATCTGGCTGCCCGACGCGAAGCGAGCGTTCAAGCACACATGCACCCACTGCGTGCAGTGCGGTGTGACGTGGATCGTGGGGCTTCGGCACGGATGTTGTCGCGGAATGGATCGTCGGTTGCGGACTGGTTTGAGACCTGACAGGTGGGCGAGTTGATCTCGATCGTGCTGGCTACCGTTTGCCCACCTGTCAGGTCTTTCGTTCAACACTGCAAACGGAGGGCCGAAGCATTCACTCGGTCCCTCCGTGGTTGGTCAATCGGTAACTGGTCAACTGGTAACTGGTAACCGGTCAACTGGTGACCGGTCAACCAGTCAACCGATTACCGATTGACTGATTGACCGATTGACTGATTGACCGATTGACCGATTACCATTCACTCGTCACTCATCACTCATCCCCGTCACAGCGACGCGCCCACAATCCCCGCGATCTTCGTCTCGCTGTTGTTGAACACCCAGCCTTCACCATTGATGTCCCCCCCCGGCCACGTCAGCGCAAACGAAAAGGCAGCGCCCAGGTTGGCCTCCTGCCGCAGCAGCCTGTAATACTGCACATATTGATTGCCCTTGTCGGTCTCGGTGGTCGGGACGCCGTTGAACTGGGTCCGGTTGTTGCTGAACTCGGTGACCATGATCAACTTATCGGGAAACAGGCTGCGGAAGGTGCGCCACTTCATGCCGGAGTTGTCGCCGTTCATCGGGAAGGGCGGTTGATCGGGATGCTGCCAGTAGCTGTGCGCGGCGATCCAATCGCACTGCGCGATGGCGCCGGCCGAACCGTCGATGAACGACCGCATCGCGTCGTTGGGCGACAGGCCCGGATAGCCCAGTTGCAGATCGCCGTGGCGTTGACGTAGCAGCGCCAGCACCTGGCTTAACCAGCTGCCAAACCCCGCGCCGCCGTTCCAGTTCCAGCCGTCGCCCTCGATGTCCAGGTTCGGTTCGTTGTGGACTTCGAAATAGCGCACGCCCGCGTCATAACACGCCTCGAAACCGTTGCTGACAAAGTTGACGAAATCTGTTGGCGTAAAGCGCGTGCGCGCGTTGAAATCCACCGAGAAGAACAGCCGCGCCACGATGAACATATCCGGTCGGATCTGGCACAGCTGCTTGATCAACGTCTTGTTCTCGTCGGGATCGGGCAGCGTGAACATCTTGAACGCTTCCACTTTGCTCTTGCGGATCACCCCCAACTCGATCGGCGTGAGCGGCTGCGGGTTGCCCATGCCCAGGCCCGCGTGGCACCTGCCCCACGGCACCATCGACTCGCTGCGGGTAGGCTCAGGCTTCGTCGCCGTCAACGTCACTTCACCCTTAAAGATGGCGGCCACCCAGCCGCGCGCATTGGCATCGGTGCGCACCTGCTGCCAGACGATGTCCTCGGCATCCGGCCCCACCTGCGGCCCTTCGGTCATCAGATGATCGCCAAAGGGCACACCGACGATGGTTCGTGATGCGCGGCTGCCCTGTTCGCGCAGCAGCAAACCGTTATCCGAGATGACCCACACATCGGCCGTGTTCGCGACAGGCAATTCGATGTTGCGTTCGGGTTCGGGCGTTGCACCCGTGCCAGCGCCGCTCAGATCGGGCGTGACTCTGGCGACGAGCGGCTGCCCCTGCGAAGTCTCGCGCGCCCAGCCATATTGATTGCGCGGCGATTGGACCCACAACCACGGCGTGCCGCCTTCTTCGATGCGGGCATACACCGTCAGGCGCTCGGTGGGCTGCACCCGATCGATCGGGGTGAGCATGACGTTGCGTGACTCGCGCACCGCCAGGCCGCCCGCCTGTCGAATCTCGGGCGCGTCGATCACCTGTACGATGAACGGATCGGCCGGTTTGCTGGTCGCGAGCAGCCGTTGACCGCCGAGTGACGCGGCGACGAAACCGGTGACGCCCGCGGCGGTGCGCACCTGCTGCCACGTGCGGCCCGAGGCATCCGCGGGAGTCTGCTCCGCGCCGATGGCCGTGATCGGCTGACCGAACACCAGTCCGCCGATGGTGCCTGCGCCCGCCTGCGGGGCCGATCGAAACAGCAGGCCCGCTGGAGCGATCACCCACACGGGGGTTTCGGTACCGATC
>JACRBO010000240.1 GCA_016219235.1 Chloroflexota bacterium | reverse complement strand
CAAATCGGTGCGCTTCGCCGATTACCGGCTGGGGAGCCAGTTCGCCCTGGGCGAGTTGTATCGCGCCAAAGGCCGCGTCGACGAGGCGCTCAGTTATTTCCTGGAAGCGCTCAAGATCATCGACCTGCAGACCGTGCACCGCGAACAGGCCGACGATCTGATCCAGGTGTACGAAAGCCTGGCGGAAACCTACGCCGTCAAAGGCGAGGCGCAGCAGTCGGGCGCGTTTGTCAGCACGCTGGTCGATTTCCTCAGCAGCAAAGGCTGGGAAGACAAAGTGGTGCAGGCCCGCCGCCGATTGGACAGCCTGACCGAAGAGGGCGCGCCCGCGATGAGCCTGGCCGAACTGCTCAGCGTGCGCGATTCGGAAACGCTGCTGCAAGCCATGTCCTTCATGCAGGAACTGGCCAAGCGCGGCAAATTCTACAGCGCACTGGAAGAGGCTTATCACGCGCTGGAGAAATCACCCGATTACATACCGCTGCATTTGCGGCTAGCCGATATGTTGTGGAAGAACGGCCAGACCGAGGCGGCCATTGCCAAGTTCCTGATCATTGCCAACACGCTCTATTCGCGCGGCGACGCGCATCAAGCCATGGCGATCTATCAGCGCATCCTGCGCCTGGCGCCGATGGATGTCAACATCCGCACCAAGTTGATCGAGCTGCTCGTCTCGTACGGCCAGATCGATCGGGCGTTGGAGCAATACCTGGCGCTGGCGGACACGTATTATCAATTAGCCGCCACCGACAAAGCGCGCGAGAAATATCAAGCCGCGCTGGCGTTGGCGCCGCGCGGCGGCACCAGCCGCCTGTGGACCAATCAGATCATGCACCGGCTGGGCGAGCTGGACACGCAGCGCGGTGATTGGAAGCGCGGCATCGCGACCTACGAGCAGCTCAAGCGGATCGATCCGCAGGACGAAAAGGTGCGCATGATCCTGATCGATCTGTATTACAAAGTGCAGCCGCCGCGTGCCGTCCAGGAAATTGACGAGTTGATGAAAGCCTATCGGACGGCGGGCAAGCTGCGCAAGCTGGTGCCCATCATCGAAGATCAAATCCGGTCGCATCCCAACGATATGGCCCTGCGCGCGCGCGCCGCGCAAACGTGTATCGAGACGGGGCTGCGGCCCGAAGGGCTGGCGCATCTGAATCATCTGGGCGAATTGCAGTTGAACGCCGGTCTGACCAAACAAGCCGTGGCGACCATTCGCGCCATCATCGCCCTCAACCCGCCCAATGTGCAGGCGTATCAAAAACTGCTCACCAGGATCGGGGGCTAGCCGTCCGGGGATAAGTCAATGAATGAATTGGCGGCGTTGTTTCAGCGCCTCGACTGGCTGAGCGTTCTCGATATCGGCCTGGTGGCGCTGATCTTTTTTGTAGTCCTCTACTTGATGCGCGGCACCCAGGCCGAGCCACTCCTGCGCGGCTTGATCATTTTGCTGGTCGTCATTGCCATCCTGGGCAATACACTCACCCTGCCCGCTTTCAGTTGGATCTTTCAGCGCGCCATTCCGGCCCTGCTCATCGCCATCCCCGTCGTCTTTCAACCCGAGCTGCGCCGCGCGCTGGAACGCATCGGCCGCGCAGGCGCCTGGACTGGCCGTCCCACCCGTCACGCCGCCGATCTCGATCAGATGATTCCCGTGATCGGGCAGGCCTGTCAGCGGCTGGCCGATCGCAAACACGGCGCGCTGATCGTGCTGGAGCGCGCCACCGGTCTGCAAAGTTACGCCGACACGGGCGTGATGATTGACTCCGCCGTCAGTTCCGAACTCTTACAGACCATCTTCTTTCGCAACACCGCCCTGCACGACGGCGCCGTAATCATCCGCGATGCGCGCGTGCTGGCCGCCGCCTGCATCTTGCCGCTGACCAGCAGTTACATGAGCGATCGACGCATGGGCCTGCGGCATCGCGCCGCCATCGGCATCACCGAAGCGACTGACGCCATCGCCATCGTCGTCAGCGAAGAGCACGGCACGATCTCGATTGCGCACAATGGCCGCATTATTCGCCGCCTGGACGCTCAACGACTAGAGACGGTGTTGCGCGCCTTCTTCCAACTCGATCAGCGCGTGGCGCCCCCCGGCTGGCTGCGCTGGTTGCGGCGTGTGCTGGGGCCGCGGGTCCGCCCCACCGACACGAACCCTCCGCCTCGCAGGACGGTGGACGGATGAAATCAACGCCTTCTCGCCTGCGCGTGCTGTTTGATAACCTGGGCAACTTGCTCGTCTCGATCATGCTGGCCCTGCTGGTCTGGATCGTCGCCGTGCAGGAAGCGAACCCCAACAT
>JACRBO010000239.1 GCA_016219235.1 Chloroflexota bacterium | reverse complement strand
GCCACCGATGACGACACCCTGGGAGCGTTTTGCCGCTGTCGCCCGCCACAATCAGGCTGACCGAGTACCGGTTGCACTGATCGTCGATAGCCCGTGGCTGCCCGGTTATGCCGGACTCAACACGCTGGATTTCTTTTTGCGACCCGATGAATGGCTGCGCGTCTATCTGGGCATTCGCGATCGCTTTCCCGAAGTGGCGTGGATTCCCGGCTACTGGATCGAATATGGGATGGCCGCCGAACCGTCGGCGTTTGGGGCGCGCATCAACTGGCACGGCAATCAGCCGCCGTCGATCGAGCCGGTGCGCGGCGGGCTGAATGTGCTGTTCGACATTAAAGCGCCTGATCCACAAATGCACGGTCTGATGCCTCTGGTGTTGCAGAGATACCTCGACGCGGAAAAACGATTGCTGCCGGAAGGCGAGTCGATCAAGATGGTGGCCGCGCGCGGGCCGTTCGCTGTCGCGGGCTGGCTGCTGGGCATCAGCGACTTGATGATCGCGCTAAAGAAAGAGCCGGAGAAAATCGGGCGATTGCTGGACACACTGACGACGACGATCATCAACTGGCTCCGCGCCCAACTCGATGTGCTGTCTGCGCCCGAAGGCGTCCTCGTTTTGGATGATCTCGTCGGGATGCTGTCGCCGAAATTGTTCGAGCAAGTCGCCCGGCCGCACATGACGCGGCTGTTTCAGGCGTTTGATGGGCTGATCAAGATTTATCACAACGACACGCCCTGCCCGCACCTTCTCCAACCGATGAGCACGCTCGGCTTTGACGTGTTCAACTTCAGTCACACTACCGATATTGCCGAAGTGCAGGCCAAAATGCCCGGCATCGCCCTGATGGGCAACGTCCCGCCGCTGGAGTTGATGGTGCGCGGCACAGCGGATCAAGTCACGACCTTTGCGCGCGAGTGCATCGTCAAGACCGGCGGGCGCGACCTGATCTTATCGGCGGGCGGCGGCGTCAGCCCCGATACCCCCGCCAGCGCGATCGATGCGTTGGTAAAAGCAACATCGGACACAGATTAACGCAGATGAACACAGATAAATCACTCACATAGAGCACGCAAGCATCCTTCGACTACGCTTACACTTCGCTCAGGATGCGAGTTTCCGCTCACGCCGTGTCCGCGAAGCGGCGGCGCGCCAGGCGGAATGCTTGAGGAATGATTCAATGACCCGCTACGTGTTCAGCACCGCCGAAACGATTCGCTACCGCTACCCGACGCACGTGAACGACCTGGTGATCGACACTTGCCCCACTGCGTGGCGCAGTGCGGGTCGGGTGGAGGCGGCCACCACGGAAGTGTTCGTCGTCGTGCTGGAAGCCGGCGAAGCGCCGCTGCTGCATCGGCATGACGACGCCGAGCAGATCTTTTATGTGCTGGACGGCACGGGCATGTTGACCATCGGCGAACCTGCGCAGCAGTTTGGCGTCAAGCCCGGCGACATGGTCCGCATCCCGCCGAGCACGCTTCATTCAATCCAATGCGACAGTGCGACCACGCTGCGCTATTTGAGCGTGGATGCCTTCGTCGGCGCGAAGCCCCCATCGGAACCGACGTGGGACGATCACGTTAAGACTTTGTGTGATCGCTTCGGCTGGAATTTCGATCAAGTTAAATTGACGGCTTAAGAACAACGAGGAGAAAGGAGGCCACCGCCCGAACGCTAATCTCGCCCGTGATATGTTGGACGTATGAACAACGTGAAAGCTCTTCAACCCACTACCCATAGGAGCGCTGAGATGAAGCACAATCTATATCGTTTGTTCGCCCTGCTGATGGTTGTCTCGTTGCTCGCGGCCTGCGCGGCCCCGGCGGCCACGCCCACCGCGGCGCCAGCGGTGCCCGCCGCGCCGACCAAAGCCCCTGAAGTTAAACCGACCGAGCCGCCCGCTGCCCCGGCGGCGCCCGCTTCCAAGTACAAGCAATCACCGCTGTTTGACGCCGACGTGGCTTCTGGCAAGCTGCCGCCCGTTGACGAGCGCCTGCCCAAGGAACCGCTGGTTGTGAAGGGTGAGCAGGTGGGCCAGTATGGCGGCATGTGGCGGCGCGGCTTCACCGGCCCGTCGGATTACAACAACTACGTCCGCGTGGTCTTTGACGGCCTCGTCCGCTTCTCGCCGGACGGCAGCCAGGTCATGCCTAAAGTGGCCAAGGGTTGGGAAAATTCGGCCGACTTCAAGGTCTGGACCGTCTTGCTGCGCGAAGGCGCCAAGTGGTCGGACGGCCAGCCCCTGACGGCCGATGACATCCTGTTCTGGTACGAGAATGTGCTGCTGAACAAGGACGTCACCCCGTCGCTGCCCAAGTGGATGAAGAACGCCGACGGTTCCGTTGCCAAGGTCGAGAAAGACGGCAACTTCGCCGTGAAGTTTACGTACAACGAGCCGAATACGCTGTTCCTGTATGAACTGGCCAACAAAGACGGCGGCGACCGAACCTTTGCGCCGTTCCTGCCCGCGCACTACCTGAAGCAATTCCACCCCGCGTTCGCCGCGCAAGCCGATATCGACAAGCTGGTGGCCGATGCCAAGTTTAAGACGTGGGTCGAACTGTTCGCCAGCAAGAACGCGCCGTTTGAAAACCCCGATCGGCCTACGATGGCCGCCTGGGTGCCCGTGACGCGCATCAGCGAGCAAATCTTCACCATGAAGCGCAATCCGTACTATGTGGGCGTGGACGTTGAGGGCAACCAACTGCCGTATCTTGACGAAGTGCGCTTCACCTTCTTCGCCGACACACAGGCGCTGAACCTGGCCGCCATCGCCGGCGAACTCGATCAGCAGGACCGCCACATCAACCTGATGAATTACCCGGTGCTGAAGGAAAACGAGCAGGCCGGCAAGTACAAGATCATCACCTGGCCGGACTTCGGCGGCTCTGACGCGGTGGTCATGTTCAATCAGACCTATCAGAAGGACGAAGATCTGGGCGAGTTGATGCGCACCCGCGATTTCCGTATCGCGCTGTCGTACGCCACCAATCGCACGCAAATTCAGGAAGGTCCGTTCATGGGCCTGGGCGAGCCGCGCAACGCCGTGGCCGCGCCGTGGCACCCCTACTATCCGGGCGACGAAGTTACCAAGAAGTATACTGACTACAAGCCGGACGAAGCGAACAAGATGCTGGATGCGCTGGGCCTGGACAAGAAGAACGCGGACGGCTATCGACTGTACAAGGGCACCGACAAAGTCGTCCAGATCGAAATCTCGGTCGTGCCCGCCTTTGGCCCGTGGCCGGATGTGGCGCAGCTAGTCGCCAAGGACTGGGAAGCGGTCGGCATCAAGACCATCGTGCAGGTGCGTGAGCGCGCGCTGCACTTCCAGATGCGCGACAGCAACGACATCCAGACGGAAGTCTGGAACGAAGACACGGGCGGCTTCCCGTTCACCGGTGCGCCCAAGTACGATCCGCGCACCAACCCCGGCCTGTCGCTGGCCCCGCTGGTTCGCCAGTGGTACGCCACCGGCGGCAAGGAAGGCATGGAGCCGACACCGGAACTGGCGAAGATCGTCGAGATCATGGACAAGGCCAAGACCGTCGGTCCCGATGAGCAGATTGCGCTCGCCAAGGAACTGTACGCGCACTGGGTCGACCAGCAGTACGAAATCAGTACGATCGGTTTGTCGCCGATGGTGCAAGGTGTGGCCGTGGTCAACAACAACCTGATGAACGTGCCCGCGTCATTGGGCAACGACTGGCCGCTGCGCACGCCCGGCAACGCGCTGCCGGAAACCTGGTACTACAAGCAGTAACGCTCCATCGATTAACACACAGACCTCCGAGGTCTAAAAGACCTCGGAGGCCTAATCTGACAACCAACAGGAGGTCAACACCGTGCTACGCTTTATCCTTCAACGGCTGATCCTATTGCCGGTGCTGCTCTTCCTGTTTTCCGTCGTCGTCTTCATTCTCATCCAGGCGCCGCCCGGCGACTTCCTGGACAGCTACATCGCCACGCTGGCTTCGTCAGGTTCGTCGGTGGAACAGGCGCAGATCGACGCGCTCGAGCAGCAGTTCGGCCTCGATCAGCCTATTCACGTTCAATATCTGCGGTGGATGGAGAACATCCTGCGCGGCGATTTAGGTCTGTCGCTCGAATATCAACGCCCCAACAATGAACTCATTGGTGAACGGCTTGTATTGACCGTGATATTGGCCCTATTCGCCTTCGTCTTTACCTGGGTGGTCGCCATCCCGGCCGGCATCCTGTGCGCGACGCATCCGCATTCGCTGATCGACTACATTTTCTCGGTGCTCAATTACATTGGCGTCGCCATCCCCAATTTCATGCTGGCCTTGATTCTGATGTGGTTTGCCTATTCGTCGCTGGGCATCAGCGTCACCGGCCTGTTCTCGCCGGAATTTGTCGATGCGCCGTGGAGTCTGGCGCGTGTGGGCAATTTGCTCAGCCACATCTGGCTGCCCATGGTCGTCATCGGCATCGCGGGCACGGCGCGGCTCACGCGCATCATGCGCGCCAATCTGTTGGATGAACTCAACAAGCCCTACGTCATCACGGCGCGGGCCAAGGGCCTATCGGAGTGGCGGCTGGTCATGAAATATCCGGTGCGCCTGGCGCTGAATCCTTTAGTCAGCACTATCGGCTGGTATCTGCCGCAGTTGTTCTCCGGCAGCCTCATCGTCGCCACGGTGATGAACCTGCCCAACATCGGGCCGCTGCTGCTGCGCGCCCTGCAAAGTCAGGACATGTATCTGGCGGGCAGCATCCTGTTGATCTATTGCGGCCTGACCGTGGTCGGCACATTGATCTCAGACATCCTGTTGGCGCTGCTTGATCCGCGCATTCGCATGGGAGGGGCACGCGCATGAGTGCTCAAGAGGTTGTTGTAACCACTACGGCTGCGGAAGAGCGCGTGTCGGTGGCGTCCAACTGGACGCTGGTCTGGTGGCGCTTCAAGAAACATCGTCTGGCCCTGTTTTGCGGCGGCCTGTTGATCTTCCTGTATCTCATCGTGCTGGTGCCCGATTTCTTTGCGACGGAAAACCCGGAATTCACTGAAGCCCGACAGTCCTTCATTCCAACCCAGCCGCTGCACTTCTTCGACGGTGCGAACCTCAGCCCGTGGGTACCGGGTGTCACCGGCAAGCGCAACCCCACTACGCTGCGCATGGAATGGACAGTCGATGAAGCCCGCAAGATTCCGGTGCGGTTCTTTGTCAAAGGCTACTCGTATAAAATTCTCGGCTTGATCGAAACCGATATTCATCTGATCGGCCCCACCTCCGGCGATGCCAAAGACCGCTTAAGCTTGCTCGGCACCGATCGGCTGGGCCGCGACCAATGGTCCCGCGTGATGTTCGGCACGCGCACATCGATGACCATCGGCATGATCGCCGTGGTGCTCAGCACGATCCTCGGCGTGCTGTTGGGCGGTATTTCCGGCTATTTTGGCGGCCTGCCCGACTTGATCATTCAACGCCTGATCGAACTGCTGCAAGCCTTGCCCACGATTCCGATCTGGCTGGCGTTGACGGCGGCGCTGCCGCAGGACTGGCGGCCCGAACAGGTCTTCTTCGCCATCACGATCATTCTCTCGTTGATCGGTTGGACGACCCTGGGGCGTGAAGTGCGCGGTCGGTTCCTGGCATTGCGCGAGGAAGACTTTGTGCTGGCAGCGGAACTGGCGGGGTGCAGCCGCTTGCGCATCATCACGCGCCACATGGTGCCGACGTTTATGAGCCACATCATCGCCACGGCCACGCTGGCGGTGCCGGTGATGATCGTCAGCGAGACCTCGCTGAGTTTTCTGGGGCTGGGCCTGCGCCCGCCCGCGATCAGCTGGGGCGTGCTGCTGCAGGAAGCGCAGAACATTCAAACGATCGCGCTCGCGCCGTGGCTGCTCATTCCGGGCTGGCTCGTCGTCCTGGCGGTGCTGGCCTTCAACCTCGTCGGCGATGGGCTGCGCGACGCGGCGGATCCGTACAGCCATTGACGAGTGACGAGTGACGAGTAATGAGTAATCAGTCCCGAGCACGCATCACTCATTACTCGTTACTCATTACAACAGGTACACTTTATGATTAACTCTTCACCACTTCTTTCCGTTCGCAACCTCAAAGCCTACTTCAAACTTGACGAAGGCGAGGTCAAAGCTGTCGACGGCGTAACTTTCGACGTGCAGGCCGGTCAGGTCTTCGGCATCGTCGGCGAAAGCGGCTGCGGCAAGAGCGTGACGATGAAGGCCATCCTGCGCATCATCGATCCACCCGGCCAGATCGTCGGCGGCGAAATCATGTGGCATCGTCCGGTGGCTAAGGGCAACGGCTCGACCACGGAAGAGAACATCGATCTCACGAAACTCGATGCGAACGGCAAAGAGATGCGGGCGATTCGCGGCGCCGAGATCGCGCTGATCCCGCAGGAACCGATGTCGTCGTTCAGCCCCGTCCACACGATCGGGAACCAGTTGATCGAAGCGATTCAGCTGCATCGCGCCATCAACAAGAAAGACGCGCGCCAGACGGCGATCGATCTATTGCGCGACGTCGGCATCCCCATGCCG
>JACRBO010000237.1 GCA_016219235.1 Chloroflexota bacterium | reverse complement strand
GTGAGTTCTTTCTGCCAGTACAGTTGCACAGTGCCGGTCGGTCCCTTGCGATGCTTGGCGATAATCAACTCGGTCACATTAGGCGTCTCGCAGGCCGGGTTGTAGACCGCGTCGCGGTACAGGAACATGACCACATCGGCGTCTTGCTCCAGACTGCCAGAGTCGCGCAGGTCGCTGAGTTGTGGTCGTTTATCACTGCGCTGTTCGACGGCCCGTGATAACTGCGAGGCCACCAACACGGGCACGTTCAACTCGCGCGCCAAATTCTTCAAGCCTTGCGACAAGGCGGCCACTTCCTGATTGCGATTCTCGCTGCGGCGCTCACTCGTCATCAGTTGCAGATAGTCCACCAGAATCAGATCAAAGCCGTGCGCGGCATGCAGGCGGCGGGCTTTCGCGCGCAGTTGCAGCGATGACAAACCGGCCGTGTCGTCGATCCAGACGCCGGCTTCGGATAGTCCACTGGTCGTTTGCACGAAGAGCGGCCAATCCTCGTCGGTCAGTTGCCCGGTGCGCAGCCGTTGGCTATCGATGCCGGCGTGTTGCGCCACCAGGCGCTCGGCAATCTGTTCGGCGGACATTTCCAGCGAGAAGATGGCCACGCGCTGCTGGAATCGCTGCGCGGCGCTCAACCCAATGTTGAGCAGCAGCGAGGTTTTGCCGATCCCCGGTCGGGCGGCAATGATATCCAGATCGGATTTTTGCAAACCACTCAACAGCCGATCGAGATCGATCAGCCCGGTCGGGACGCCGAGCGGTTCGTCACGGTGTTCGTAGAGATATTCGATGCGGGCGTAGTATTCGGTTAGGACTTGCGCGATCGGACGGGTCTCTCGTCCGCCGTTCGCACGGCGCGCCTTGAAGATCAGTTGCTCGGCGCGATCGTTGACCAACTCATCGTCGGCGCTTTCATCGTAAGCCAGTTGGGCAATATCCGACGCCGCCCGTAACAGTCGGCGTCGATTGGCGGCGCGTTCCACAATGCGGCCATAGCCGACCGCGTGTATGGCCGTGGGCACGACCGTCATCAAGTAGGTCAGATAGGCCGGGCCGCCCAACTCGTCTAGCTGGTCGCGTGCTTCCACTTCGCGGCGCAACGTCACCGCGTCAATGGGTTCATGCCGCGCGTGCAGCGCCTGTAGTGCTGCCCAGACCCACTGATGCTTGATGATGTAGAAATCAGTGTCGGCCAGGAAACTCACGCGATCCAACGCCTCAGTGTCTATCAGGATCGAGCCGAGCAGCGCTTCTTCAGCCTCGACGGAGTGCGGTGGTAGGCGGTCAATGGGTGTGGTGGTCATACGATCTCCAATGGTTAGCGGGCGTATCGCGCCTGAAAGTGCAAATAGGGATCAGTCTGAGGCGGCAGCGGCCGGCGGCTGATCCGTCAAGACCGATTGATCTGTGCGAATATGCCGTTGAATGAACGTCTCCAGATCACCCTCACGCACGCGAATCACGCGCGTTTGCGGGCCAAGCCGAAAGGCGGGCAGCAGGCCGGACTCGATCCACTGCTGGACCAATTTGCGGCTCACGCCAATGATTTGGGCAACCTCGGCCACTGACAACATGCGGGCCGTGACACGCGGTTGAGAAACTGACGGTGTTCGATTCATGTCAACCTCCTCGCTGGAAATGGACAACAAAAAAGCCCCGTCAATGCGAATGGCATTGACGGGGCTTAAAACGCGAACAGCCTGGAATGTGACTTCCAGGCTGTCCTATTTAGTTTACTTCATACGGACTCGACGGGAATAAGGGTAACCAATAGTAAAAACCCTCTGTAACCTCCTCGCCTAACGTCATCATAAGCCGTGCTCAATTTGAGCGCGGCTTTTTTGCTGCCTGTTCATCGTCCAGCCCGGTCTCACACTATCTCATCTGTCAGGAGTTAACCATGGATCACGCTCGCCTTGAACCGACGCATCAGTTGTTGACGCTCCGCCAGGTGGCGCATCGCATGAACGTCTCGAAGCGCACCGTCTTCCGCTGGATCGAGAATGACGCCCTGCCCGCTGTCCGGCTGGGCGCGGTGATCCGTATCGAGCCAGCCGACCTCGACCGCTTGATTCAAGACCATCAAATTCAGGCCGACGCTGCTGCGTCAGGAGGCAAATCATGACTACCCCAACGCCCGCAAAGAAGATCAAAGAACCCGCCGCGCCCAAAGGCCCGCCCAATCGTTGGGGGACTTCGTCCGCCAAATTCTACGCCACACACGAAGGCGAATCGATCCGCGTTCACTTCGAGAACGGCGAAGTCATCACCGGCATTTTGATGGGCCTCGATCTCTTCGACATCTTCATCGAACGTGACGGGATCATTCTGTTGATCACCAAACATGCCGTGGCGTGGATCGAACCTGATCCAACCATTGCCCCGATCGGATCACAGGCGGCCTGACATGGCACACCTCGTTCGGCTCGATCTCGCGCGACTCATTGAGCAAGCGGCGCCGCAAGTCTTCGGTTCCGATGAACGCGGCCTGCTGTATGACTGGCTGGCGCGCAACACCGATGAGCAGTTGGTGGAGATCGATCTCGACGAGGTACAGCCCACGACCAGCCGGGCCACCGCGCGATCCGTCCATAGTCAACCGGAGGACCGATCATGAAATGGCTACTGATCAGCATCGTCTTGTGGGGTCTGACGGCCTGCTCGCCGACCGAACAGGCCGAGGCCGATAACGCACGGCTGCTGGCGCAACCCACCGCGACGGCCGCCGCTATTCGCAATCAGGAGGCGCAGACCCACGCCGACATCGTGGTGCCTGCCCAGGCTCAGGCTGAAGCGAAGTCCATCGTGGCGCGCACCGATCAGCAGATCGCCGAGGATGCGCATCAACAAGCCCTGCGGCATCAAGGCGAAGTCGCAGCGTTGACGTTGAGCAACACGCAACAGTTGAACGAGATCAACGCGCGTTTTGTCGCCTCAGTCACCGGCATCAAAGCCAACGGTGAAGAAGCCGTCGCCAATGCCGAAGCCGCAATGGAGGAACGCACGGCCGAGGCCCGCATTGCTACCGGTTTGTCGATCGGCGCGATCATCTTCGTGCTGGTGGTCGCTGTCGGCGGGGCGTTCGCCGTGAACAAGGCACTCGACAATCGCGCACAGGTGCGGGTGCTGGCCGACGACGGTCGCAATCAAACCATCGCGATCGGCACGAAGATTATCCATCGCACGCAGCAGCAGATCGGGCCGTATGTGGTCTATGACGGCCCCACGCTGTTGGAGCGACTGATCGCCACGGTCACGGCATCGATCATCTCGATCCGCCAGCGCAACTTCGAGGTCTTCACGCAGTGGCACGTCGTCGGGCGCACGAGCGCGCAGACCACCGAAGCCGCACCTGCCGACCTGATCAAGTTGGATAACAACGGCGTGGCAGGCTGGATTGCCGGCCAGGCAGTGAAGGCTACGCCGCAAGCCGCGCAGCAGATCACGGCCTCGGTCGTGCAGCGGACCTCCAGCGTCTTTCAACCCGATGAACCGCCGGAACTGATCCTGCTGAATGATCCCGCGCAGCGGCGCTATCTGGAAGCCGCACTAGAGCGTGCGCGATGAAGACACGCTTGATCGGCTTCACGATCGTGATGATGATCGGATTGATCCTCAGCGCACCACCCGTGACGGCGCAATCCGGCCCGCCAATCCCGATCGCAACGGCCACGCCCGATCCGATCCAACTGGATCAAACGGCGACGCAATTGCAGGTTGCAGCCAATGCCGCGCTCGCCAATGCCCAGGCGGCGGTTGCCGATGCGCAATCGGCAGCGAATGCCGCTGCTCAGGCAAAGATCACGGCGGCTGAGGCAAGGCAACGTGCGAATGCACTCGAAGCGCAGGCTGCCACGGAGAAAGCCCTGCTGGCCGAACGTCAGGCCGATGACGCGACGCAAACCGCGCGGCGCGCCGTCGAATCGGCAACGGTTGCGCTACAACGCGCCAGTGAAGCGGTCCATCAGTCCGCATTAGCCCAGAGCGAACGGGCGCGGTTGCGTGTTGAACTGAACAGCACACTCAATCAGATCGCGGCTCTACAAGGGCAACTGAGCGATCAGCAAACGATCGTCGGGCGGCAGGCGATGCAACTCACACTCGATCGACAGACCAATGATCAACACATCAACGACCTACGGCAGGCCATCGTCTGGTTAGGATTGATCGGCAGTGCCGTGTGCGCGATCGCCCTGCTCCAGGCCCGACGCTTGAATCATCAACGGGATGTACCCACAGCCACACCCACGTCATCGATCACGATCGATCATGAGACGACCGAGACCGTACCTGATCCATTGATTGCAACGCTCTCGCCTGAAATGCGTGAGCACATCGAGCGCGTGCTACACGCTGCGCAGTGATCAGTGAAAGGCAATGTCATGACGGCAGTGACTCAATCCCAATCCAATCCGATTGCAACGAACACGCTGCGCGGGCGTCATCTGCAATTGGCGCACCAGGTGCGGCATACTTTCGAGCGCATCGGGATCGAACATCGCAATGACGATGGCACCGTGTTCGTGCCGCGCGTCAAGCGCATCGCGTGGACGCCCGATGGCGACATTGCCCTGATCGAACTCGATGAATCCCGGCTGTGGCACATCCCCTCCACCCGGTTGACCAACCCGGATACGTTGCGCAAGTTGCGGCGCACGATCGGCCAACCGATCGCGGTGCTGGAAACCGATCACACCGGCCAGCGCCTGCCGGGCATCTGGTATGTCGTAAGTTTCGCGCCGCAACCGCCGCTGCCCGAATCACTGCGCCTCACGTTGGACGTGATTCAACACATCGACATGGATCACTTGTTGGTGCCCGTGGGCCAGTTCAAACACACGCCCGGCATCACGTACCGCACGTTGGATCAACTGGGCCACGTGCTGATCGGCAGCGCCACGCAGCGCGGCAAGACTTCCCTGCTCAATGCCTGGATCGGCACGCTGGCCGCCCGCAACACGCCCGATCGATACCAACTGATCATCATCGACGCCAAGGCCACCACTTTGCATCGCTGGCGCGGTCTGCGCCATTTGAAGCAGTATGCCACGACGCTCGACGAAGCGTTAAAGGCGTTGAACGAGATTGAAGCGCTGGCTGATCAGCACTTCGCGGCCATCCGCGCGGCGCGTCTGGATAACTGGCATGACTTCAATGCCCAGGGCGATCGTCCGTTGCCGGCCATTCACGTTGTCGTTGATGAACTGCCCGATTTTGTGTTTCAAAGCGGCGGGCCAACGGGTGAGTTCGCCACGCTGCTCGCGCGGTTGGCGGGCAAGGTGTTGGGCGCGGGCGTGTTCCTCACGATCGCCGGCACACAAATGGGTTCGGATGTCTTGCCGCCGCTGCTGCGCGCCAACATGATCACGCGCATCGCCTTCCAAACCAGTGATCGATACAAGTCACTAGCCGTACTCAACGAAGTCGGCGCGGAGAAGTTGCCGGCGATCAAAGGCCGCGCCTTATGGCGCGATGCCGAGCGGCCCACGCAGTTGATCGAGACACAGATGGTCTATCTCGACGGCGAGGATGTCGACACGATCGTGGCGATAAATGGCCTGAGCGGCGACGAGTTGGCCGCGTCCGACGCGAGACCCTTCGTGCCGACCATCGCCGGGGTACGACCTGAGTTGGCTCGTGAAGTCGCCGAGTGGGTGGTGAGTACGGGCCAAACCGATGTCCGATCGGTCTGGGCCGAATTTCGCGGCAAGGGCCTCGCGCGCAACAAAGCGATTGGCCTGCTGAATGAGTGGGAGGCAGTCGGACTGTTGGGATCGCAACTGACGGCGCGCGACCCGCGGCCCGTGTTACAGCCTTTTCGAGATCGCTTAGGGCTGGGTTCCGAGAACGATTGGGCGTAACACGAAACACTTGAAACACATGGAACACAGCCAGGGATGTGGAACACACTGCGTTTCACCGAACATCGACCAATTTGCATCGATCAAGCCACTCGACAGACGTTGGCTGCCTTTCGCGGACTTGGCTCGCTGGCTGCGTTCAGCTTGCCCCGCGCCGGGATACTCAGACCGACGGCTGCCCGGTGATTGAGGAGAGCGACATGGAGGCTTTCACGATCAACCACACGACGTTTCGGTTACAGCTGACCACTGACCCTGATACCTCGGTGATCAGTGTGCAGGCGACCCCGTTCGGTCGTCTGCTGGCGCAACTGCTGGATGGTCAGCCGCAGCCCGACGGCGACTATCTCATTCAGCACACGCCCGAACTCGACGGCCGGATGCGGGCGGTGATCGATGCACTGATCACCCTGCGCTATCAGCATCCGACGGCCGTCCAATTGCAGCTGGCGCTGCCGGAGATGATCACATGACGCTGTTGATTCCACCTGAATATGTGAACGTCATCGCGGGCACCGTCTACGACGCGGATTTGCCTGCAGCGCTGTTTCAGGCCTATTGCCGCATCGTCGGACTGGCCTGGCGCGACAAACGCCATCAGCAGCTGCCGCCCGCGACCGTAGCGGAACTGGCGGTCTACCTGCATTGCAGCGAGCGGTCGGCCTGGGGGCATCTGATCGCACTGCGCAAGCGCGGCCTGATCAGCTGGACGACCATGCACGGTATTGTCAAGATCCGGATCAATACCGCCTTAACCGAGTCCCCGGTTTCACTGCAAACCTTTGCAGTGTCTAATGATCATGTTGTTGTTGATCCAGATCAAGATCAAGCTTTAGTGATCCAACAACAACAATCAGATCAGTCCTTACTGCAAAACTTTGCAGTAACCACCGACCCCGATCCACTGCAAAACTTTGCAGTAGCCGCCAATCTCAACGTACTGCAAAAGTTTGCAGTAGACATCGAAGCCGCCGAAGCGCAGACGGTCGCCGGCCTGCCCCACGTGACGCCGGAGTTGATCCAGGCCTGGGGCGAATACCTACAAGGGCGACCGCAGGTGTACAACCTGCCCGGCCTGCTGCTCTACACGCTGCGCACGACGCATCAACTGCCGCGCGCCGAAGGCCGCGGCGGCTCGCGGCGCAAAACTGCACCGTCGCCCGAGCAACTGAAATTACCCACCGCCGAACAAGCCGCCCTGCCCGACGAGGTCCAGACCAAACTCGATCAACTGGGCTGGAACGGCGACGCCGCCGAGATCGCCGAAGTGCATCAGAGCGATCCACAGCGGGTGCAAGCCTGGCTGGATTATGCGCTGGCCCAGACCGCCGCCCGCAGCCGCGCCGGTCTGTTCCGAACCGGGCTGCGATCGCAGACGCTGCCGCCCACGTCGCGCGCAACAACATCGACCACGACCGGTCGCTATGTGACCGACGAGCTGCTCTTCACGCAACCTGAATCTCTGACAAGGAGTCCACAACCATGAACGACTATCTACCGATCAGTGTCGACGCCGGGGCCGGCGCGATCAAAATCTATGGACCGCACAGCGGGTTGCAGGTGCTGGCGCAGGTCAGCGCCAACAGCCAGCACAGCGTGGGGCGGCTGCTGGGCCTCGCCAGCCAGAAACCGCCGCTGCACATTCAAGACAACGCGACCTCGTTCTACGTCGATGCCGGCGCGCACGACTGGGGTCGGCCCGTTGAGAACCTCAGCCACGATCGCTTCAGCGGCACGCCCGAAATGCGCGCCTTGTTCAAGGCGGCGCTCACCCGATACATTCAGCAATGCGGCCCGCTCGATGTGCCGCTGCAGATCATGCTGGGCTTGCCGCTCGAACCAATGTCCGGCGGCGATGCACCCGCCACCGTCGAAAGTGCGCGGCGCTGGCTCAAGGGCACGCACACCTGGCAGGCTGATGACCGCGAATATCACGTCGAGGTGGCCGATGTAAAAGTGACCTCGCAGCCCGTCGGGGCGTTGTTCGACTATCTGCTCGACGACGACGGGCACTTCGTGCCAGCGCGGAAAACGGCCTTCACACGTGAGGTCGGCATCATCTCGATCGGCTTCAACACGATCGAGTTGCTGGTCGTGCGCGACAAAGCGCCCGTGCAGCGTTTCACGGCGGGGACGACTGCGGGCGTGCGACGATTACTCGAACTCGTCAATCAACTGCGGCTGTATTCGTTGGGCGAACTGGATGTGTTGCTGCGCGTGGGCAAACTTGATGTGCGCGATTCGCTGCCGATCTGGGAAGGCGAAGTGACCGGCTTCATCGAGCAGCGCTGGGGCACGGCCTGGCGGCGGTTCGCCGCGTTGTTGTTGGTAGGCGGCGGCGCGCTGCTGCTCAAGGATACGCTGCCCGCGCGCTTTCAGGGCAAGGCCATCGTGCCCGATGAGCCGATCCTGTCGATCGCGCGCGGGCTGTACAAGTTGAATCTGTCGAATCTGCGGCAGAAGAAGGCCTGAGCATGGCGCGACCGCCTTTGCAGTGTGAGGTCGTCGAACTGCATGTGCATCTGCGTTTGCGGCGCGGCGAAGATGACGATTTGATCCGCTTCTTCGAACAGGCCGGGACGCGCCAGCGCGGTCTGGCGCTGAAGATCGCGCTGCGTGCGGGTGGACTAAGTGAGCAGGCGCTCGACGACGGTCCAACCGAAGCCGAACTCACGACGGCGCTGAGTGGCTTTGTGTTTGACTAACTGGGAACCAGAAACTCCAGTTCGTTTTTGGTTCCCACTAACGTGATGGGTTCCCGCGCCGACGAAAACACGACGAAAGGACGACGAAATGACCACGACGACTGACCTGTCGCAACTCAATCTGGACGGGCTGAAGGATTTAGCCCTGCGCACATGCAGTGATTGTCACGGTACCGGCCGCTTTGAAGATCACGAGTGCTACTGCGTCGAGCGCTTCGAACGACACCTTCTCGACGCCGAGTTTCCCTATCGGTTCCGGGACCAGACGCTGGCCGATCTGGACTGGGATCGCATCTTACCTAACGAGACCCGACTGGCCTTGCAGCACTACGCCAACGATCTGTCTGCGCAATTGGAGCAAACATTGGGCTTTGGTTTGATCGGGCCGGTCGGCTGCGGCAAGACGCACGGTGTCGTCGGGCTGGGCAAACTGGCGCTCGCGCTCGGCTATGGCGTCTGGTTCGTGAATGCGCCGCAACTGTTTCACTGGCTGCGACAAACCTACGATCCTAAAGCCAAAGCCTTGTGGAGTAGTTGGGAATGGCCACGTGAGCGTGAGGTGCGTCGCGAGCATGAAGCCACACTGCTGGAAGACCTCACCGAAGTCGAAGTGTTGATCCTCGACGATCTCGGCGCCGAGCGACCGACCGACTGGGTGCGTGAACGGTTGTATCTGGTGGTCAATCAGCGCTGGCAAGCACAACGCATAACCCTGTTCACCAGCAATGAACCGCTCGATCAACTCGAAACCGCGATCGGTTCACGCACGCTCTCGCGGCTCGTCGGCGATACGGTCCTGCTCACCCTCAACGGCGGTGACTATCGGCAGATCGAGAAGCGGCG
>JACRBO010000236.1 GCA_016219235.1 Chloroflexota bacterium | reverse complement strand
CGCCGGCGATTCTGGCGGCGCACGAGCCGTTTCTGTTACCTGGACGCGATAACGGCTGTTGTCGGCAGGGCCAGATTCGTGGTCGTTGTGCCGGACAGGGTCATCGTCGCCAGCAGCTGCAAGTAGATGGCGCGGGTGTCCTTGTTGTCGGGAATGTCGCCCAGATAAGTGATCTGATAGAAGTAAGCGGCATCCGCCACATGCAGCGCGGCGACACTGGCGGTGGTGGAGTGGGTGGGCGCGAAGACCCACACGGCGGACGCGTTGCTGAGTTTGGCATTGTATGTGGTCAATGCGGTTAAGCCGCCCTCAATGAACCGCGCATCCACCAACACTGTGCCTTTGGGCAGTTCACTCTTGATCCACCTGAACAGATCGCCGCTGCTTTTGCGCACGTCGATCAGAATCTCCGTATTGTTGCCCGCCGATTGATTCAACCGCGCCACGCTGATGCGCTGCAAGACGCTGGTCGGGCCGGTCGTCTTCGTCGTGAAGGTCCAATCGGGCGGATACTGAAGCGCGAAGCCGTAGACTTGATCGCGATACGTGAGCCAGCCGGTCGGGTTGGCATTCGGGCGTGATCCGATCGCGGTGGGGGCCAGCGTCGGCGGATTGAGCACGCCGCCGGACGCGGGCGGGCGCACTTCGGCGGGCACGCTCGTTGGCGCTTGAGTGCCGATTGGTGCAGCGGCGGCCGGCGCTTGAGTCGGTTTGGCCGCTCCCGTGGGCTGTGCGGGTTGAGCAGGCGCGGCGGGTTGGGCCGGGGCTTGCGTGGCAGGTGCAGCGGCGGGCGCGCAGGCTGCGAGTAACAACACGAACACAAGCGCAACGATCAGCGAACGATGCATGGTGTCCTCCGTGCCTTCAGTATAAGACGATTGTCCTTCGGCGGCAATCCATTTGTCATTTGACATTTTTCATTGGTCATTTATCTGGACTTTAGAGCGCAAAGCCAGCCCAGTTTAATCTGATCTGATCGCACTTTAACAATTTCTCCGAGTTTTTCTCACGTTGCAACGATCTTTGCCTGCTTAGCTCGCTTCGAGACGACTGGACATTTGGTCCGTGGGTGTGGCTTGAATCCGAGTGCCCGCCCGGGCGCTTTTCCGCTGGGACCGGGGGCGGAGGCGGGCGTGCCCAAGCCATGCGAAAAAGCTGGCCACGCTTGGCGGACTTGCCCTGGAGTCAAGGGTTGCTGCGGGTCGCGCCGCGCCTTCGGATCCCACGGGCGGGGCTGCGCCGTCACCAGGGAACGCGCGAGCAACAATTGGGTGTAAGCCAATGCCACGACCCAGACCCAGTTTTCACTGGCGACCAGTTGTGGTGTCTGTGCGCATAACAGCCCCAAGCGCTGTTTGGCGAAGCGGAAGAAATGCTCAATGCCAAACCGCAACAGATACATGAGGCAAAGCGCTTGCGGCGGCACCGTGCGCGGACCATTCCAGAACAACCATAGCGGGCGCTGATACAGCGGCTGCCCGGCCGGGTTCAGGAATTCGACGCGCAGTACCCTCCCGACCAGGACGGGCAAGTTTTTGAAGTGCAAGTCGTCCCAGACGCTGAGCCGCACAGTGGTGGTGACCACGGTCACGGTGGTTTGACGGTCGGGGGACGTGGGGGCCTTGAGTTTGAACTTGGCTCCATGGACTCGCGGTCGCCCTTTCGGACGTGGCCCCTCGATGACTGGGGGCGGGCCATACAGCACCCGATTGCACGCCAGTCGCACTAACACGAACACGTTCGGCAAGCCCATAAAGGCCGTCAGAAACACACGCTTGGCATAGTGGCTGTCTGCCACCACCACGGCCTTCAGCGTGGGCACGATCGTGGCGGCCAATCGTTGCACTTGCGTGGCGGCCACCGCCGCCGGGGTGGTGTCCGTCGCAATCCGTTCGACATCGCGTGGCGCAAACCACGATTGGCCCTGCGCGATCACGCGCCCCAGCCAACTGTATTGATGACCAGGAACTGTCACGTCGTGGCTCGTGGAGTAGACCTGACCTCGGTCGGGCATGGTTGCCGCATCCGGATGTGGGGCAATCGTGCTGTCCACCGGATAGACCGCATAGCCCTCAACCTGAAGCGCCTCGGCCGGTTCGGCCGAAGCCAACAGCTCGCGCGCTAAGGCGTGATCCAGTTGCCCGTGGGTGAGCGCATCATACACCGAGGCAAACCGGCGACGAAACGCCGGACTGGTGCTCAACTCCACGGGCGAGCGTGGATCGAGTGTGAGCAACAAGGCGTCGATCAACTCAAACAACGCGTCCGCACGATGCGTAAAGATGCCCAACAATCGGTGACGAAACTCTTGAAGAAATTGTAAAGGTGCTGTCATCTGCCTGATCATCGGCAGATCTCAAATTTTAGCAAGGGCCATTGGCTAACCTAAAGTCTTGAGCTCTAAACTCCAGATTTATCCACCGTCTTCAAAATTCTTGACACGGTGTACACGCGCGGTGTAGAATCTCCACATGGATAAAACCGTTACTAAGCCAAGGTTCAACTATGGGGGACAGGCCGTCATCGAAGGTGTGATGATGCGCGGCTCAAAGGCGCTCGCCGTCGCGGTGCGCGATCCCAAAGGCAACATCGTCATCCACACCGAACCCGTTAATGCCGCGCTGTACGCCGGGCCGATGTCGCGCATTCCCTTCTTGCGCGGCCTTTCGATGCTGTGGGACGCATTGGGCCTGGGCATGCGCGCGTTGATGTACAGCGCCAACGTCGCTGCCGGTGAAGCAGGCGTGGAATTCAAAGGCCCGCTGGCGTGGGGCACGATGGCCTTTTCGTTGATCTTCGGGCTGGGCATCTTCTTCCTCGCGCCCAAGTGGATCTCGACGGCGTTTGACAGTTCCATCGGGCATCTGGGCAGCGCCATCGTGGAAGGCGTGGTGCGCCTGCTGATCTTCATCGGCTACATCTGGCTGATCAGCCGCATGGAAGACATCCGCCGCGTGTTTGCCTATCACGGGGCTGAACACAAGACCATCAACGCCTATGAAGCGCACGCGGAATTGACGGTGGAGAACGTGCAGAAGTATTCCTTGCAGCATCCGCGCTGCGGCACCGCTTTTCTGCTGACGGTGGTGGTGCTGTCGATCTTCTTCTTTGCGCCGCTCAATCTGGCCGGCCTGCCCTTTATCGTGAGCCTGGTCCTGCGCCTGCTGTTACTGCCCGTGCTGGCGATGGTCTCGTATGAGTTCATTCGCTTCTCGGCGAAGCATCTCAACAACCCCATCATGCAGGCCATCATCGCGCCCAACCTGGCGATGCAGCTGCTGACCACGCGCCCGCCCGACGACTCGATGGTGCAGGTGGCGATCGAGGCGCTGAAGAAAGTGCTGGACGCCGAGCAGACCCGGCCGCTTGATCCGGAACGGCTGATTCCATAAAGTTCAATCGGGCTTGAGAAATGTTTTCTCAGGCCCGATTGGTTGGCGCGATCAATGCGGTGGGGGGCCGGATTGAAACTTTTGCCTCCCTCCACGCATCAAACCTGTCTGACGCAGTAGACTTTCACCCCCACTTTCCCAAAGGAGCGTATCATGCGAAATAAGATTAGTATCATCGGCGCCGGTAACGTTGGCGCGTCATGCGCGCTGTGGCTGGCGCAGGCGAACATCGCCGACCTGGTGCTGGTGGACATTCCCCAGGCCGAGACGATGCCGGTCGGCAAGGCATTGGATCTCCTGCAGGCCGGGCCGATT
>JACRBO010000227.1 GCA_016219235.1 Chloroflexota bacterium | reverse complement strand
ATAGACCTTGCGGAGGATCGACAGCACGATGACGACGGCGGCGGTGCCGGAGAAGATCGCGCCGAGCAGGAAGAACGGCCCGATCAAGGCGGTGTGCCAGCCCGGTTGCAGCGTCATGCCGAAGATCCACGACACGACAGTGTGCACGGTGACGACGACCATCGACATGAAGATCGCCATCCCGTCCAGTACCCGATCGAGCCGGTGGAGCTGATCGGGTGTGCCCTGCCAGCCCAGCGCCAGGACTTCGTACATCCGCCGTCGCCAGCGCGGCGCAGTCGTCAAGCGATCGCGGCACAGCGCAATATCGGGGATCAGTGAGAAGTAAAAGAAGAAGATGCTCGACAGGAGATACAACCCGACGGCGGTCACGTCCCACAGCTGCGGCGACTGGAACCGTCCGAAGAACACGAGGTTGAGGATGCGATCGGGCCGGCCCATGTCGCACAAGATCGACAGCACGCCGAAGGGCAGGCTGAACAGCGTGATCGCTTCGGCGGCGCGCGTCAGCGGTGTGCGCCAGCCGGCGCCGGCCACGCGCAAAATCGCCGAGATGAACGTGCCGGAGTGCGCCAACCCGATGAAGAACACGAAATTGACCAGATAGATGCCCCAGTAGACGGGCCGGTTGAGGCCGGTCACGCCGAGGCCGAACACGAATTGATACACCCAGACCGCTATCCCGGTGAGAAACAAGCCGAGCAGCGTCAGCCACAACAGCTTATCGGCGCGCGTGATCGTGCGCAGCGGCGCGAGAATGATGGATTCGTGCGGATTGTGTGGGTGCATGATTACACCTGTTCGCGTGAATGATTGTAGCTACTCGGCCTGCCGTCAGTGCGAGGAGCATCCTGCGCGCAGCGTAGCGGAGTCGAAGGATGCGACGAAGCAATCTCAGCTTGACCGAGGTTGAGATTGCTTCGCAAAAAGCGCTCGCAATGACGGTATGGCAAGTCCTTACCCTTGCTTCAAGTAATACACCTTGGGCTGCGTGCCCAGCTCTTCAAACAGCCGGTACGCGCGCGGACTGTGCGCCAGTTGATACACCAGGCTGTTGGGATCATCCAGATCGCCGAAGTAACGCGCGTGGCCGGTGCAGGTCTGCACGCAGGCCGGGACGTAATCGGTGGCGTTGAACGGCCGGCCTTCAGCCTGCGCCTGCTCTTCGGCTTTGCGGCGGCGTTGAATGCAGAACGTGCACTTCTCCACAACGCCCGCCGGGCGCGGCTTCACCTCTGGATCGGGATTGAGATGGGCCTTCAAACTCTCCGGCCATTCGGGCGGATACCAGTTGAAGTAGCGCACGGCAAACGGGCACGCGACGGTGCACATGCGGCAGCCCACGCAGCGCTCGTAGTCCACCAGCACGATGCCTTCCTCATTTTTGTACGTCGCCTGCACCGGGCAGACTTTCACGCACGCCGGTTCATCGCAGTGCATGCACGGGCGCGGAAGGAACGTCAGCCGCACCTTCGGATATTCACCCTCGACGAAGGGCAGCACTTCGTTCCACAGGATCGTGCGATCTTGCTCGGTCTGATGCGGACCGGCGATCGGCGTGTTGTTCTCCATGCGGCAGGCCACCGTGCAGCTCTGGCATGCAAAGCATTTATCGAGATCGATTACCATTCCCCAACGGGGCATGATGGCCTCCACGTGAAACGTAAAGCGTAAAACGTAAAGCGTAACTACGCCTCACGTTTCACGTTTTACGCATCACTCGTTACTCATTACTCATTACGCCTTGTAAATCTTCACGCGCGTCGGGCTGAAGATCGCTTGCCCGCTCAGCGCTTCCGTGCCGGCGCTTATCAATTGATTCGGGTTCACGCCGACGACAAAGTTATCCGGCGCGAAGCGTCCCCACTTCGTCAATGTGCGATGGCCTTGTCCGGGCGGCAGGTACACGGCGTTCGGCCAGATGCCGGCAAACACACGCACGGGGGCTTGTACGCGCCCGATCGGCGATTCGATCCAAACGAGATCGGTGTCGTGCAGGCCCATCGCCTCTGCGGCCAGCGGATTGATCTCGATCCAGCTGGACCACTGCGCGTGCGCTTGCAGGCCGAAGCATTCTTGCAGCGTCGGCACGACGCCCGGCCACGCTCGCGACTGCGTGATCAACGATTGCGTCACCAACAGGAACGGGTACTCGGCGGCCTCATTACCAACCTCGGCCAGCGCCTCAGGCAACGCAAAGTGCGGCAGGCACGCTTCGTCCGATGGCGATTGCAACGCCGCAAAAAGTTCGCGCGAGAAGAAATCGAAGCGGCCATCCTGCGGCGCATTGGCGCGATCGCGCCCGACGACATCGCTCCACGCTGTGCTGCCCGGCCCGGCGTTGAAGTACACCATCTCCGACCAGAACCCGTTGGTCTCAAATTTTTCCCGATCGAGATCGATCGCCGACAACCGATGATCGATCAATTCTTTGTAGGACTTGAAGGGCAGCGCCGACGCGATCGAGCCGCCGAGCCGCGCCGCCAGATCGATCAGCACATCGCCCGTGTCGCGCGTGTTGTGCACCGGCTCGACGACGGGCCGCCGCAGCGACACGCCCGCATAGCCCGTGCCTTCGAGGAAGTCATCGCCCCAGACTTCCATGAACGTGCTGGCCGGCAAAATCAAATCGACGTGCGCGGCGCTTTCGTCGAGCGTCGAGGCGAAGCTCACCACGAACGGTATTTTCAACAGCGCCTTGACGAACTCACCGCCGTTCGGCGCGTCGTACACGGGGTTCGCGTTGTAGAGGAACAGCGCGTTAAGCGGATACGGTTGATCGGCGAGGATGCGTGACGGCAAGTTCTGATAAGCCGATAAGGCCAGCGGCAGTTGATCGGTTCCTGCGCCGTCGATACGTTCATGCGCCAAACCCGATTGGGCCGTCTCATCCTCAACGGCCTCCGGCCACTCGTTCATCACTGGAAAACGCTGCACCAACACGCCGCCGGGCGCGTCGATCGATCCGACGAGCGCGTTCAACGCATGAATCGCCATTGCCGTATAAAGGCTGTTGCCGCTGGCGAGCCAGCCCGGCTCGGTCGGCATCACCGCGATCGCGGGCCGGTTCGACGCGAATTCACCCGCGAGGCGCGCGATCGTTTCCGTTGCCACGCCCGTTATCGCCGCGACGCGATCGAGCGGGTAGTGTTTCAGCACGAAGTTCTTGAAGCCGGTGTGCTTGTGGCCCGCGTCATCTTCAAAGTCATCGAAGCCAAAGGTGAAATCGCGGACGAAGGTTTCGTCATACAACCGGCTGTTGATGATGACGTTTGCCATGCCGAGCGCGAGCGCGCCATACGTGCCGGGGCGAATCGGCACCCACTCGTCGGCCTTGACGCCGGTGAGCGACAGGCGCGGATGCACGGCGACGAGTTTGCCGCGCTGCGGCCGGCCGCGCCGCATAAAGGCCGCCGCTGCGAGATGAGCAATGACGTTGCGGCTTGATTCGAGCAGGTTGCCGCCGAACGCCATCACGTAGTTGGCGTTGTTGAGATCGTAAACGGGCAGGCCGTTGACGCCTTGCGTGAGGAACATCCCCAACCGCGCGGCCCCTTCGTCGAGGCTGATCGGCGAGATGACGTTGGGCGAACCATACGCGCTCATGAAGCGTTCGATGGTCGATCGCAGCTGGCCGCGCGTCTCGCCATGAACGAACGCGACGGTGTGCGACAAGTTCTGCTGGCGCAATTCGCCGAGTTTGCTGGCAACAAGCGTCAGTGCTTCGTCCCACGAAATTTCCTTCCAATCGCCGCTGCCCCGTTCGCCGAGTTGGACGCGCGGCTGATGCAGACGCTCGGGGCTGTACAACACTTCGAGCGACGCCTGGCCGCGCAGACAGCACACGCCTTGATTCAACGGAGGTATGGCGCTGCCTTCGACTTTGACGGCGTGGCCGTTGACGACGCGCACGTCCAGCCCGCAACCCGATGGACACAACGCGCACGTCGTCTTGACGATCGCTTCGTTCAACGCCGTCGTGGCCGTGGCGACGCCCTGATTGAAACTCAAGTAGCCCAGACGCTCCAGCGCCAGCGCCGACACACCGATGGCCGTCGTCGCCGCACACGTCTTGAGAAACCCTCGCCGCGAAATGTCGTTCATAATCAATGTCTCAATGCAGTTCTGGTGGAAGCTGAATCATGATCCGTCATTGCGAGGAGCGCTTTTTGCGACGAAGCAATCTCCTTCACCGTCCGATGAGATTGCTTCGTATCCTTCGACTCCGCAGCGAAAATATGCTGCTCCGCTCAGGACGCT